>NZ_JBTBFV010000043.1:0-45171 GCF_054786995.1 Mycobacterium sp. ZZG | reverse complement strand
AGTGCGGCGCCCCATGCGTGAGCGCCAGACGGTCCAAGACGTCGACGACACCGGCGGCGTCGATGGACCGATCCACCTCGATGGCGAGGGCTTCGCGGGTGAACTCGTCGATCACGTTGAGCATCTTGAGGGTGCGCCCGTTGGCGGTGGTGTCAAACTGAAAGTCCATCGCCCAGATCACATTCGGTCGGATTGGGGACATCGCACCGACGGCGACACCGATCCCGGTCAGCCGCTTCTTGCGGCGCCGCTGCGGCACCCGCAAGCCCTCCTCACGCCACAGCCGGCGGATGCGCTTGTTGTTGGCCTTCCAGCCGGCTCGCCGCGCCATCTTCGCGGCCCGGCGCCACCCCCAGCGCGGCCGGTCGACCGAGAACCGGCGCAGCCACGCCCGCAGCTCAGCCTCCTCGGTGGTGATCGGTGCCGGCGTCAGCCGCATCGTCGAGCGGTGCAAGCCGACCACCGAGCAGGCGCGGCGCTCAGAAACCCCGAACCGCTCACGCAGCGCGATAACGGCGCTGCGCTTGCGGTTCGGGGTCAGAAGTTTCCCGACGAGATCTCCTTGAGCATGTCGATATCGAGGGCCTGGTTGGCCACCAGCTTCTTGAGCCGGGCGTTCTCGGCCTCGAGCTCCTTGAGTCGTTTGGCCTCGTTGGCCTTCATGCCGCCGTACTGGGCGACCCAGCGATGCCAGGTCGACTCGGTGATCTCCAGGTGCCGGCACACCTCACCGAGTTCCTGGCCGGTCCCGAGGAGCTTGTTGCCCTCGGCCAGCCTGCGGATGATCTGATCCGGAGTGTGCCGCCGGCGCTTGTTCGTTGCCATGTCGTCATTGATTCTTCCTGCCCGAGCACTCGGGCAACAGAGTCCCACAACGACTGGACCACTACAGGGGGCTCACCTCAACCCCAAGCCTTACGTCTGGACTAAGACCGCCGACCAGATCCTGGCAAGCATCGCCAACTACTGCAACCGAATTAATGACTCAGGACACTAGATCAGCGTGCCGTTCTGGCTGCCGAGAACCACGTCCGTGCCATTGCCGGTCACGGTGTTGCCGGTCAGGAGATAGCCCGTCACGCCGCCGTTGGTCCAGATGCCGTACTTGCGATTGTCCGTGACCTTGTTGTCTTCGAGCACCGCCCGAAGGACATCGTGGAGAACGATGCCGCTGCCGTTGCCGTAAACGGTGTTTCGGCGGAGGTACAGATCTTGGAGAGGGGCGAGATCGGCCTTGATGCCCGCATCCAGATTGTTGTAGAAGATGTTGTCTTCGATCCAGGTGTTGTTGCTGTTGTTGACGATCCGCAGACCGCAGGTGCAGTTGTAGACGATGTTGTGGTGAATCCAGTTGTTGGGTCCGGAATTGTCGTGCTTGGTTTCGGTGCCGATGACCCCGCTGTATTCGCCGATCTCGATACCCGCCCCATTCGGGCTGACCGAGGTGCCGTTGCGGACACAATCCGAAACGGTGTTGTAGCGGATCTCGTTGCTGTACTCGTCCTCACCGTGCAGATCGATAGCGCCGGACACGGCCCCGGTGATGGTGTTGTCCTCGATGAGGTTGTGGTGCGCACTCTCTTGGATGAGGATCCCATGGCGGATGACCGGCCCGATGGTGTTGTTCCTGACCCAGTTGTTGTGGGATCCGGCTTGGTCGATGATGATCCCGTATCCGGACCCGCCGCCGTCGAGAGCCGAGGCGTTTCGAATCACGTTGCCGTCGACGAGCACGTTGTCGGCGTTTTGCAGCTGGATGCCGAAGCGCCGGTGCTTCTCGATGAACAGGTCTTTGACGGCGATCCGCGATACCTGGCCGCGACTTTCTGAGCCGAGTCTGACACCGGCGTTGTAGATCTTGCCCGAGGCCTGCCTGATGGTGAAGCTGGAAATCGTCAGGTTGGTGGTCCCGCCCGGAGCGTAAATCACCGCATGCGGGTTGGAGAACATGTACGTCATCGTCGAGAAGGCGCTCGCCAGCACCGTCGCGTCGCGCGACTGACCGATCAGCGACACCCCCGACTTCAAGGTGATGATCGACTTGACGTGGTAGACGCCGTCGGGGATGTAGACGACATCACCGGCCTGCGCGGCGTTGATCGCCTTCTGGATCGCGGCGGCATCGTTGTCCGAGGACCTCCCCGAGGTCGCACCGTAATCGCGGACGTTCAGGGTCTTTCCGGACGGTTGGTCCGCGTGCTGGAACGGATCCTTCAAGCCGGCGTCGTAACCCCCCGGGCTCTGGGTGGGCTGATCCTGCGTCGCTCCTCCCGTCGCGCCACCGGGGGTGCTGTCGGGAATGTCCGGGGCGATCTTCGCGATGGACACCGTGACCGTCCGCACGATGGTGCCTGCCAGAGTGCCGGCCGTCGCCCCGCTCAAAGCCCGGACCATCTTGTTCCACATGCCGTCGAACCCGTGCGTGTGCTCGTCGGCATTGGTCTCCCGCACCACGACGGTGAACGTGTCGGTCCCGCCGCTCGCGGCCAACTCCGCTGACGGCGTGTAGGTGTAGTTGCCGTCGGTGTCGACCTGCACACTGCCGCGTTTCGGACCCGAGGACAGCGTCACCTCCAGCGGATCCCCGTCCGGATCCTTCGCCCCGACGGTTCCCGTCACCACGCCCTGGCTGGATTGGCCCGGCTTCTGCACCGGCTTGGCCGTCGGCATCTTGTTGAAGTACGTGCGCTGGAAATTCAGGAACAGGGCACTGAGAAGCTCTGACAGCGTCTTCGGCGCCGCCGGTGTCTCCACCGCGGTGGCGGTTGCGGTCGCCACGCGCGCAACGGTTCTCGATGCCTGAGGCGCCGTCGCGGTGTCGACGGCCGCCGGGATCACCAGTGCCGCCGCCGTTGTCGACACGGAAGTGTCAGCGGGGTCGCTCGTCGACCGGTCGACCTCCGTTGCGACGTCCTCGCGCACAGCGATCGACTCTTCGCGCTCAGCCGAATCCGCGACCGCATCCTTCTCGTCGACGATCGGAGTCTCCGGCCGAGGGGCCTCCCGATCCTTGTTGTCTGCCGCATCCTCGGTGCTGACCGGCGAGGGTCCAGCAACCGGATCGGATGCGTCCTCGTCGCCCTCGGTGCCCGTGCTGTCGCCCGAGTCCTCGACGGTCTCGCTTGAGTCCTTGCTGTCCGCCCCGTCTTCGGTGTCGTCGCCTGACGGATCGTCCCTCGAAATGTCGTCGCCGGCCTGGTCTTCGGTGGCGACGTCGGTCGGCTCCCCGTCTGTGTCGGTGGCGGTGTCTTTGCTGGTCGACTCGCCGGCGCTGCCGTCCGATGACGACGACGCGGTATTCGCCGACGCACTGCTGGCGGGTCCAGCTGAACCGGCGGCGTCCTCGGCGTAGGCGATCCCGGTTCCGGAGATCGCTGCAGCAATGCCGACGCTCACCGCTCCGGCGGCCAGCCATGCGTAAGGTTCGACCCGGCGGTGCTGGCGGCGAGTTGACCGCTTCCGCCGCTGCACATCCTGCGTCGGGGGTGCGTCCCCTGTGCTGTTCTTATCGCGAACCACGCGGTCCATGGGTGACCCCCGATGTCGAAGCTGGCCTGGCTGCCGCGCCAGGCATCAACATGTTGAGCCATCTGGGTCACTTTATGCAGCAATTTCGAACTCGCTGCCCATCTTTGCATTTCTGGCAACTCAAAAACCGATTGCCAAAATTTGGCATATGCGTGCAGTGCAGACGTGATCGAACCGTGGTCGCCGTCCCGCGGCCGGCAAGGCTTAGGCTATTGGACGACACCTATCTGCGGTTAGTGGCAACCCCGAGCCGCGAGGCGGTGCGTGTGGGCGTTGACCGGCGAAGGGCTCACTCTACGCTCATAGATATGCCGAATATATGTACAGCAAATTTATCTCGGGCGTCATCCGTACTTGTGAGGCATATCTCAGCAAGGCCGATCAATGGTGCAGGCAACGCGGTCGAGGCGCGTTTGAGCGCCATTTGTTAGTCGAGTACCTGTTGGCGTTCGAGTGTCAGATGGCGGGGCCGAGCAGGTCGTCGGCATCCTTGATGACGTAGCCGTAGCCCTGTTCGGCAAGGAACCGCTGTCGGTGCGCGGCGTACTCGGCGTCCAGGCTGTCGCGCGAGACCACCGAATAGAAGACCGCACCGCCACCGTCGGCCTTGGGGCGCAGCAACCGTCCGAGTCGCTGAGCTTCTTCCTGGCGTGATCCGAACGTTCCTGAAACTTGCACGGCCACACTGGCTTCGGGCAGGTCGATGGAGAAGTTTGCCACTTTGGACACGACCAGCGTCCGGATCTCACCACGGCGGAAGCCGTCGAAGAGGGCTTCGCGCTCGGCGTTCTTGGTCGACCCCTGGATCACCGGCGCGTTCAGTTCGGCGCCCAGCTCGTCGAGCTGGTCGAGGTACGCGCCGATCACCAGGGTCGGCTCGTCCGGATGCCGTTCCAGGATCGACTTCACCACAGCGATCTTGGTGTGCGCGGTGGCGCACAACTTGTACCGCTCGTCCGGTTCGGCTGTCGCGTAGAGCATGCGTTCGTTGTCCGTCATCGTGACGCGGACCTCGATGCACTCGGCCGGCGCGATCCAACCCTGCGCCTCGATGTCCTTCCACGGCGCGTCGTAACGCTTGGGGCCGATCAACGAGAAGACGTCACCCTCGCGCCCGTCCTCGCGGATCAGGGTGGCCGTGAGGCCGAGGCGTCTGCGGGACTGCAGATCGGCGGTCATCCGGAACACCGGTGCGGGGAGCAGGTGCACCTCGTCGTAGACGATCAGGCCCCAGTCGCGGCTGTCGAACAGTTCCAGGTGCTTGTACTCGCCCTTGGTTCTGCGCGTGATCACCTGATACGTCGCGATGGTGACGGGACGGATCTCCTTGCGTTCCCCGGAGTACTCGCCGATCTCGTCCTCGGTCAGGGACGTCCGCGCGACCAGCTCGCGCTTCCACTGCCGGCCGGCCACGGTGTTGGTGACCAGGATCAGCGTGGTGGCGCCGGCCTTGGCCATGGCGGCCGCACCGACCAGGGTCTTCCCGGCCCCGCACGGCAGCACGACGACACCGGATCCGCCATCCCAGAACGAGTCGGCGGCCATCTGCTGGTAGTCGCGCAGCTGCCAACCGTCCTGCTGCAGATCGATCGGGTGGGCCTCGCCATCGACGTAACCGGCGAGGTCCTCGGCCGGCCAGCCGATCTTCAGCAGCATCTGCTTGACCCGGCCCCGCTCGCTGTTGTGCACGATCACGGTGTCGTCGTCGAGCCGGGCGCCGAGCATGGGTGCGATCTTCTTGTTCCGCAGCACCTCTTCGAGGACGGCGCGGTCGAAGCTCACCAGCGTCAGGCCGTGCGCCGGATGTTTGACGAGCTGCAGGCGGCCGTAGCGGCCCATGGTGTCGACGATGTCGACCAGCAGCGGTTGCGGCACGGCGTAGCGCGAGTACGTCACCAGGGCATCGACGACCTGCTCGGCGTCGTGCCCGGCAGCTCGTGCGTTCCACAGCGCCAGCGGGGTGATGCGGTAGGTGTGGATGTGTTCGGGGGCGCGCTCGAGCTCTGCGAACGGCGCGATCGCGGCGCGCGCCGCGCCGGCCTGCTCATGGTCGACCTCGAGCAGCACCGTCTTGTCGGACTGCACGATCAGCGGGCCGTCGGTCACGCGGCACCTCGGTGATAAGTCATCCCACCTATTATCCGGACTCGGCGGACACGACCGATGTCACCCGGTGGATCGCGAACTCGCGGACCCGCCCCGACGCGGGGTCGTAAGCGGTCAGTTGCCCGCCGCGGACATTGATCGGGGCCACTACCCGCTGGGTCGCCACACCCGCCGGATCGACGTAGCCGATGACCACCGACTGCTGATGGTGGGCCGCGTGCTGCAGTTCCGAGATGGCCGCGGCCGGATCCAATCGCAGGCCCGACGGCGGCGCCGACGCGACCTTGCGCAGCACCGCGACGATCGCGGCCAGCGTCTGATCGGTGGGCGCCGCGTTGTGCCGATATCCGCGGCGCCGCCCGGGCGACGGGACGCGGGCGCCGCGGCTGCGCAGATCCACGACCGTGCCGGTCGTGTCCTCGGCGGCCGGTGCGAACCCGGCGCTGCGCAGCGCGTGGAGCACCTCGCTGATCGGCGCCTGGGACACCGCCACGGTGGGCGCCAGCACGCGCAGCTCGACCGACTCGGTGGCCGGTGCCGCCACCGCCTGGGCCAGCAGCGCGGCGTCCTCGCAGCGAACGAACGCCGACGCCATCCCGACCCGCAGTTGCCCGTGGCGTCTCGCCACGTCGTCGATCAGATATGTCAGCGCTTGCGGCACTGGTGTTTTCGAATGCCGGTTGAACAGCGCGTGCAGCTCGCCGGCGGTGTTGCCGGTGTCGAGCGCGCGCCGCACCGAAGCCTCGTCGATGCGGTAGACCATGGCCGCGCCGGCCGACTCGACGGTGGCGACCGCGGCCAGCTGCTCGGCCAGCGCACGTTCCAGCGGGCCGGGAACCACCACCGTAAGGTCGGCCTGCAGCAGGAAATGGTCGATCGGCGCCGGAAGGACTTTCTCCATCGCGGCGATGACCGCGTGCTCATCGTCGCCGGCGAGCAGGCGCCGGATCGGGGAAGCAACCGCGCCGCGGCCCACCGCCCCGACAGCATGGGCCTCGGTCAGCATGTCGGCGACAGGGCCGGGTTGCAGCCGTACCGCCCACCGCGGCCGCTTCCAGACCATCGCCTGCGAGGCGGTGCCCGCATCCACGCCTGAGCCCGGCGGCAGCTCGGCGAGGATATCGAGCATCAGCCGGCGGTCCAGCGGCGCCGCCGTCGAGAACAGCGAATCCGACAGCGCCGCATACGGTTTGTTGTCGGGCCCGCGGGTACCCACGAGGCTGGGGCGGCCAGGAAGCTCAAGCCAGGCCGACACCACGAGATGCCATTTCGCGGCGGTGGGAGATTCGACGAATCGATCGAATGCCACGGTCGGTGCCCAGTGCGATCCCGCGCCGTCGTCGGGTTCGGGTTCCGGCATCCCCGGTGCGACCAGCCCGGCGGCCGCACTGACCTCAAGGATCAGGCCCAGCCGGCGTTCGTCGATCCCGGTGTTCTTGGTCAACCGCTTGACCTCGCGCACCCCGAGTCCACCGCTGCGCAGCTCGGGAACCGGTGCGGCGCTGAGTGATTCGAGGACCACTTCGATCTCACGCAGGAAGTCGATCGCCGCGCCCGCGGCGACGGCGTCCACGTCGGCGGCTGTCGTCGTCGTCACGGTCGGATCGGGAGCGGACAGACTCACCGGGCCCGGCTGCTCACCACGGAGCACCTGCCCGACCAGGCGGGGGAGGATGACGGTGTCGTCGTCGAGGCGGCGCAGCAGCCCCGCGGTCAACAGCCGCTGAACCGGGCGCTGCGCCGGCGTTCCCGGCATCGCGTCGCGGGTCCGGCCGATCGGCGAGCCCTCCAGCAGCTTGTCGAGCAGATCGCGTGCGGCGTCGTCCATCGATTCGAGCGCAGCGGTGACCTCGGAGCCGGTCTGCGTCGCGCTCTCCTGGGTGACCTGCCCGGGGTACCACGGCAGACTCGACGCCGCCTCGGCGACGACCCGCAGCGCACCCTCGCCCTGCAGGTCACCCCAGACCAGGGCGCGCGCGGCCAGGTCATCGACCGCGGCGCGCAGATCAGCGGCGGCCACGCGCTCGCCGAGGACCTCGGCCAGGTCTGAGAACGTCGCAGCGGTGGTTTCGGCGTGCACGCTAAGCAGCGCGTCGAGCACCGCCAGGTGCAGAAAGTCCAGATCGTCGGTGGCGACTTTCACCGACTGACGTGCGGCGGCGCGCGCCGCCAGCGCGGCGACGGTGCCCGGCGGAGGCTGGGTCAGATCCGGCCGCAGACGCAGCAGCTGGATCAGCCGCTCGTCGTCCAATTCCGCCAACCAGGTGCCCAGCGGCACACCTGGACTCTTCACGCTCATTGCTGACCAGCGTAAAGGAGCCTCCCGACCTCGCCAGCCGCCGAGTCGTTTGCCACAATGTCAGCGTGGCTGATGACAAGAAGAACCGATACGTCGACCCGGGTTGGCCCACGACGGACCCCGATGACCACGCGGTCAGCGAGCTTGCCACCGACCGCACCGGTGCACTGTCACCGTTCGGCGACGTGACGTTCCCGCTGCCCGCCGACGAACTGCCCTTCATCCAGGCCGTCACCGTCATCAACAAGTAGCGGTGCGCTCCGGGTGAGTGAAGGCCTCTCGCATCTCGACGAGACCGGCGCGGCTCACATGGTCGACGTCACGGCCAAGGACGCCACCAAGCGTGTGGCCGTGGCTGCCGGCACCGTGCACACCCGGCCGGACGTGGTTGACATGATCACCTCCAACGGCCTGCCCAAAGGCGACGCGCTGGCGACGGCCCGTGTCGCGGGGATCATGGCGGCGAAGAGAACCAGCGATCTGGTGCCGCTCTGCCACCCGTTGGCGATCACCGGCGTGGACATCGATTTCACCGTCGGCGGTGACGACGATCCCGGTGCGGTCGCGATCACCGCGACTGTGCGCACGACGGACCGCACCGGGGTGGAGATGGAAGCGCTCACCGCGGTCACCGTCGCCGCGCTGACCGTCTACGACATGATCAAAGCCGTCGATCGTGCCGCCTCCATCGACGATGTCCGTGTGGTGCGCAAAGAAGGCGGCAAGACGGGGACCTGGGTCAGATGACGCGGTCGGGCCTGGTGGTCATCGCGTCGACCCGGGCATCCGGCGGTGTGTACGAAGACCGGTGCGGTCCGGTCCTCGTGGGCTGGCTCAACGGCCGGGGGATAAACACCCCGCCTGCGACCGTCGTCGCCGACGGCGCACCCGTGGACGCCGCGCTGCGCAGTGGGCTCCGAGAGCAACCGGATGTGATCCTGACCTCCGGCGGAACCGGTATCTCGCCGACCGACGCCACCCCGCAGATCACCTCGGCGCTGCTGGACTACGAGATCCCGGGCCTGGCCGATGCGATCAGACGATCAGGACTTCCGAAAGTTCCGACATCGGTGCTGTCGCGCGGCGTCTGCGGTGTCGCGGGCCGCACGCTCATCGTGAACCTGCCCGGCTCACTCGGCGGCGTCAAAGACGGTCTCTCCGTTCTCGCCGAGGTTCTCGACCACGCCCTCGACCAACTCCAAGGCAAGGATCATTCCCGATGACCACCGTGCTGCGGGCCGCGCTGACGGAACAGTCCATCGATACGACAGAGCACGAGCGGCTGGTGGTGCATGAGGCGGCGGGCGCTGTGGTCACCTTCGCCGGCGTGGTGCGTGACCACGACGGCGGTCGGACGGTGACCCGGTTGGAGTACTCGTCGCATCCGTCCGCCGAGCAGACACTGGCCGACGTGGCCGCCGAGATCGCCGCCGCGAGCCACGGAGTCCGTGCCATCGCTGTCAGCCACCGGGTGGGCACCCTGCAGATCGGGGATGCCGCGCTCGTCGCCGCGGTGGCCGCAGACCACCGCGGCGCGGCCTTCGAGACATGCGCACGCCTGGTCGACCGGGTCAAAGAACGGCTACCGGTGTGGAAGCACCAGTTCTTCGCCGACGGCACGGACGAATGGGTGAATTCCGCCTAGCCTCAGGCGGGCGGCACCACCGGAGCAGGCGCGGGCGCGCCCGGGGCGGGCGCGGGAGCCGGAGCAGGCGCGGGAGACGGGGCAGGCGCCGGACCCGCCAGCGGTGCGACCGGAGCATTCGGTGCCATGCCACCGGGGTCCGGCGTGGTCAGCGGTCGCTGGGTCAGGGCCAGCAGCGCGTCCGCGCCCGAGATCTCCTGGGTCTGGATCGCGTGCCAAATCTCCTTGAGATACGTGACGTTCGGGCTCTGCGCAGGTCCCTGCGGTGCCATCGCGGTGCCTGGCGGGAGGTTCTCGGGGCTGGCCAGGTGCGGAACCTCGGTGGGAACGGCAAGCTCGCCGCTGATCGCCTGGTTGGCGAGGTCGTAGGCCGGCGCCGGCACATTTACGGCACCGAGCGGAGCCAGCGGGTCGGGGGCCGGTGCGGCGACGGCGACCGGTGCGGGGACAGGCACCGGCACCGGCGCCGGCGGCAGGGCCGGGTCGGCGGGAGCCGGCTGCAGCGGCGCATCGACACCGAGGGACCACAACTGCGGCTGCTCGGCGGGCACCGGAGCGGCGTCCCAGTTGGCCGCGGCGATGATTGCGCTCGGCGGCGCGTCGACCGGTGCCGGCGGCACAGGTGCGTCAATGGGAGCGACGTTCACCACGTCGACGGCCGGGGCGGGGGCCGGAGGCAGGACCTCCGGAGCCGGCGGCAGCGGGGCGGGAGCCGCGAGCGCGTCCGCCGGAGGCGCCGGTGCGGGTTCGGGTGCGGGCGGCATCGGCGCGGGAGCCGAGAGCGGATCGATCGGCGCTGGTGCGGGTGGCAGCACCTCGGGGGCGGGCGGCAACGGCGCCGGGGCGGCCAGCGCGTCGAACGGAGCCGGGGCAGGCGGCGCAGGCGGGGCGAACGGGTCGAGGGGCGGCGGGGGAGGCGGCAGCATCCCGTCGAGGCCGACCGGTGCGACCGGGGCCGGTGGTTCATCGACGACGTTGCGTGGCGTTGCGGCGGAGAGCGGCCCGCCGCACGTCGGCCATGCACCCTTGCCCTGCGAAGCCAGGACACGCTCGGCGACGGCGATCTGCTCTTCCTTGGTGGCCAAGTGCGCGGCCGGGGCGAACTCGCCGCCGCCGTGACCGGACCAGGTGCTCGGCGCGAACTGCAGACCACCCTGGTAGCCGTTGCCGGTGTTGATGGCCCAGTTGCCGCCCGACTCGCAGCGGGCGACCTGGTCCCACTCACCGTCCGTCGCCGCTCCGGCCTGGCCGGCCAGCGCGATGCCGCCACCTCCGATGACTGCTCCGGTGAATGCGATCTTCGCGACGTTTACAGCAGATGAAGCGGGCTTGCGGTGCCGTCCACTCATAAGTGCGTGTGGTCCTCTCTGAAGCGCCCGCGAGGTCAGCTGTCGGGTTCGGGCTGGAGAGGTTGCCCGGCCGGCGTCGTCGAAACGGCGACGGCTTCACCCCAAGGAACCGAACGGTTCCTGGTCCTTCTATGTCGGTGGACCGGTGGGTCCCCCGCCTCCATCCAAGTTGTATCTCGTTGTCCCCGCGCACCAACGGATGGAGCTCGGCGCAATTGGTGTGCGGCAGGCCGGTCAGATGTGGGGGGCGATCGGCCTGGTTCAAGACGGTAACGGCTCGTCTGGGCCGCGTCACCTTTTGCTCACCGCCGTGTGTCCGCCGACGGCAAATACTAAAAAAACTCTAAAAGACCAGGAACGACCGTTATTCCTGCAGGTGCCATACCGCGCAACCGTGCCGTAGCCATCCCGTGACCATTCCGTGATGTGACGCAAATCACGGATTAGATTTATGTGCGCGTGAAGTCAGCCGCCGGCGAACGGGGGGAGAACATCGACGGTCTGCCCGTGGCGGAGTTCAGAATCCATGTCGCGCACCGCAACTCCGTCGAGCAGATAGGAACACCGCGCCAGGACCCGGGCCAGGCCGGCGTCCCTGGCCTTCAGAAGGTCCACGAGGTGTGCCACCGTGCCGGCGGGGCCGACGTGCAGCAGCTCCGATTCCGTGCCTGCCGCCGCGCGGGCTGCGGCGAAGTAGCGGACGGTGACCCGTGCCTCGGCGTCAACAGTCATCGCTCATCCGCCGATCGCGCTCATCGGACGGTCGGGTTGCACGAAGCCGGGGTCATTGATGCCGTGACCGGCGGCTTTCGTCCACATGGCCGCCCGCCACGCACTCTCCAGCGCGGCGTCGTCCGCGCCGGAACGCAGCAGTACCCGCAGGTCGGTTTCCTCACGTGCGAACAGGCAATTGCGGACCTGCCCGTCGGCGGTGAGCCGGGTGCGGTCACAGGTCGAGCAGAACGCGCGGGACACCGACGCGATGATGCCGATGTGACCTGCCACGCCGGCGCCGTCGCGCACCTGCCAGAGCTGAGCCGGCGCCGACCCCCGTGGTCGTGGATCGGGTGTCAGCGTGAAGTGAGCGCTCAGCGCGCCGAGGATGTCGTCGGCGGTGAGCACACGGTCGCGTGCCCACGAGTGCCCGGCGTCGAGAGGCATCTGCTCGATCACGCGCAGCTGGTAGCCGTTGTCGACGCAGAACCGCGCCAGCGACACCACGTCATCCAGGCCGGTCACCGGGTCGAGGACGGCGTTGACCTTTACCGGACGCAGGCCGGCGTCCTTGGCCGCACGTAGACCGGCCACCACATCCGAGAACCGGTCGCGTCGCGTGATCGCGGCAAACCGGGCCGGGTCGACGGTGTCGAGGGAGACATTGATGCGGTCGAGTCCGGCGGCCTTCAAAGCTTCGGCACGTCTGGCCAACCCGATGCCGTTGGTCGTCAACGTGATCTCGGGGCGTGGCCGCAACGCGGCGGTCGCTGCGACGATGTCCTCCAGGAACGGCACCACCAGGGGTTCGCCGCCGGTGAACCGGACGCTGGTGATGCCGAGCCGCGTGACGGCGATGCCCAATAGCCGGATCAACTCGTCCGGGTGAAGCTTCGCGTCGGCCGGGAGCCAGTCGAGCCCCGCGGCCGGCATGCAGTAGGTGCAGCGCAGGTTGCACAGATCGGTCAGCGACACCCGCAGGTCGGTCGCGATCCGGCCGAATGTGTCGATCAACGGGCCCTCGGCGGGGGCCGGAGACGATGGCTGGTGCACCGACGGCACGCCGAGTGCGACAACGGTCACGGCACCGCTCCGACGATCCGACCGTGCGCCTGGTCGACGGGCACGATCTCCTTGCCCAGGGGCATCAACGACACCGGGATCAGCTTCAGGTTGGCCAGGGCGAGCGGGATGCCGACGATCGTGATGGCCATCGCGATCGCGGTGGTGATGTGGCCGATGGCCAGCCACACACCGGCGACGATGACCCAGATGACATTGCCGATCAGTGCGCCGGGGCGCGGGCCCGGCTTTTCGACGATGGTGCGGCCGAACGGCCACAGCGCATAGGCCGCGATACGCAGCGAGGCGAACCCGAACGGGATCGTGACGATCAGGACGAAGCAGATGAGCGCGGCGAGGAGGTAGCCGAGTGCCAGCCACAGGCCGCCGAAAATCAGCCAGATGACATTCAGGATTAATCGCATAACAGTCGATTCGTCTTCCTTCTGCGGTGACTCGCAGCCTACCGACATAAGGGGATGCTGGCTGTGCTGCGGTCCGAGTAGGATCTCCCGGGACGCGTCCCGACGCAGGCGGGACGCTTACTTTATGTACCCCTACAGGTACAGACATCTATCGGCTCAGACAGACAGCAGGTGAGACCAGTGCCGACCGGCCGGGTGAAGTGGTACGACGCGGAGAAGGGCTTCGGGTTCCTCTCGCAGGAGGACGGCGAGGACGTGTACGTGCGGTCCTCGGCGCTGCCCGCCGGTGTCGAAGGCCTCAAGGCCGGTCAGCGGGTCGAGTTCGGCATCGCGGCGGGGCGCCGCGGGCCGCAGGCGCTCAGCCTCAAGCTCATCGACCCGCCGCCGAGTCTGACTCGCACACGCCGCGAAGCCGCGGCTGCCGAGCACAAGCACACACCCGACGAGCTGCACGGCATGGTCGAGGACATGATCACGCTGCTGGAGAGCGCCGTGCAGCCGGAACTGCGCAAGGGTCGCTACCCGGATCGTAAGGTCGCCCGCAGGGTCTCTGAGGTGGTCAAGGCGGTCGCCCGCGAGTTGGACGCGTAAGGCGCGCGCCGGACCCTGCACGCGGCCGCCGACCTTCGGGCCACGCTCTGCGGGAATGCCGTTTCGGCGGTCGGGGATTGGCGCATTGGGTATGACTGAGCCATGAGTTATGTCGCCGACCCGTCGAGTTCCGGCGGAGAGTTCAGCCGGGACACCGAGTACATCTCGACGCGGATCACCGCCGACGGTCGGGACGGATACCCGGTCGAACCGGGCCGGTACCGGCTGATCGTGGCCAGGGCATGCCCGTGGGCGAACCGCACCATTATCGTGCGTCGGCTCCTCGGACTGGAGGACGCTCTTTCCATCGGCTTCTGCGGACCCACCCATGACGAACGCAGCTGGACCTTCGACCTCGATCCCGACGGTGTGGATCCGGTGCTGGGAATCCACTATCTGCGCGATGCCTACAACAAGCGCATTCCGGACTACCCGAAGGGCGTCACAGTGCCCGCGATCGTGGAGGTCGCGACCGGGCAGGTGGTCACCAACGACTTCCCGCAGATCACGCTGGACTTCTCAACGGAGTGGACCGCCCACCACCGCGAAGGAGCCCCGGAGCTCTACCCCGAACCCCTGCGCGACGAGATCGACGAGGTTGCCCAGCGCATCTACACCGAGGTGAACAACGGTGTGTACCGGTGTGGGTTCGCAGGATCCCAGCGCGCCTACGAGAAGGCTTATGACCGGCTGTTCACCGCGCTGGACTGGTTGTCCGACCGCCTGGCCGAACGGCGGTATCTGGTCGGGGACACCATCACCGAAGCCGACGTTCGCCTGTTCACCACGCTGGCGAGATTCGACCCGGTGTATCACGGCCATTTCAAGACCAACCGCAGCAAGCTGTCGGAGATGCCGGTGCTGTGGGCCTACGCGCGGGACCTGTTCCAGACCCCGGGATTCGGCGACACCACCGACTTCGTGCAGATCAAGCAGCACTACTACATCGTGCATTCGGACATCAACCCCACCGGTGTCGTGCCGAAGGGGCCGGATCTGTCGAACTGGTTGACCCCGCATGGTCGAGAAGCCCTGGGAGGCAGACCGTTCGGCGACGGAACCCCGCCCGGACCGACCCGTGAGGGTGAGCGTGTGCCGGAGGCGCACTCGGCCGGCTGACGCGAATCGGTGCGGCTAGCCCTGCTGCCACACCGTGCGCACCGACCACTCGGCGTGCGGCACCGGGAATTCGTTGCCGTCCTGGTCGCGGACCAGGGTCGGCAGCTGCACCGCGAATCCGGTGAGTCGGCCGCGCTGCGCGTCCACGGTCGGGATCGTCACCGCCAGTCGGCTGCCGGGGCGGAACTCCTCGACGAGATCCGCGTCCTCGTAGGCGCGGATCAGCACCCATGGCGCCTGGCTGATGTCGGCCGGAATGGACAACTGCACGGGGTCGCGGCCGATGACCCGCAGCTCACCTTGATCGGCGGGGACGACGCAGTCGGTCGGGTTGAGCACCTCGCAGAAGCGGTACGGGCCCACCCGGGCCAGCTGTCCGTGCGAGTACGCCGAGATCTCGGGGAGTTCCGGTGCGTGGTCGCGCGCCCGCTGCCAGACGAAAACGCCGGTACCGATCGACGAGAGCAGGGCCACCGCTGCGAGAACAGCGACAACACGTTTCACTCCTGGGTCACCACCGCATCCGTCCGTACGCCTTCCTGTTCTGCCAGCACCGGCCGGTTGCCGCCGAAGCCCGGTACCAGTGACTCGCCACGATAGCTCAGCACGGTTTGGGCCAGTCCGAGGATCAGGATCGCGGTGATGGTGGTGAAGCCCGCATACAGGTCGGTGTAGATCAGCACGCCGGTCGCGCCACCGGCGACCCAGGCCAGCTGCAGCAGGGACTCCGACCGTCCGAACGCCGACGCGCGTGACTCCTCGGGCAGGTCGTCCTGCAGGGAAGCATCCAGTGACGCCTTGGCGATGGCGCTGCAACCGGAGGTGATCAAGGTCGCGACCGCCGCGACCAAAAGATTCCCGGTCAGCGCGGTCACCAGGGCCGCCGCGGTGACCGCCACTGCGCACCGCACGACCAGCCGCGCGGGATGGCCGAGTTTGAGCCGAGCCGCGGTGAAATTGCCCGCGAAGTTCCCGACGGCCGCCGCGGCGCCGATCATCCCCAGGATCCGCAGCTGCTCCCAGCCGCCGGCGTCGTGGGCCTTCGCGACGAACGCCGGGTAGAGGAACAGGAAGCCGACCATCACCTTGATCGTGCAGTTGCCCCACAACGACGTGATGATGTTGCGGCCAAGCGGTTGGCGGGCCCGGGTGACGCCGCCCCCGTGCGGCGGGCGGCGGAGCGGGTCGGTGTGGTCGGTCTGGCCGTGATAGCTCAAGGTCGCCGGGACCTCACCCTCGGTGACCTCGACCCATTTCGGGATCCGCATGGACAGGACCGCACCGCCGATGGTCACCGCGACCACGATGTAGAGCGCGCCGGGCATCTGGAACAGCTGGAATCCCCATTCGGCGGCCGCTGCGATGCCGCCGCCGACCAGGGTGCCGCCCAGCAGACCGAACGTCGTCAAGCGCGAGTTCACCCGGACCAGGTCGATCGATGGTGGCAGCACTCGTGGCGTCACCGCGCTGCGCAACACCGAGAAGGACTTGGAAAGCACCATCATCCCGAGCGCACACGGATAGAGGACCCACGACGGGAAGCTGCCGGTCGCACTGTCGAAGTTGGCGATGAGCACCACGGCGAGCACAGTGCGCAGGGCGAACGACGCAGCCAACGCGACCCGGCGGCCGTGTTGCAGGCGATCCAGAGCGGGCCCGATCAGCGGAGCGATCACGGCGAACGGAGCGATCGTGATGAGCAGGTACAGCGCGACGCGGCTCTTGCTCTCACCGGAGGCCGCCGCGAAGAACAGGGTGTTGGCCAGCGCCACGGCCATGGCGGCGTCGACCGCGAAGTTCGCGACCACCGGCCAGGTCAGTGCCGTCAGCCCCGACTTGTCGGCGCCGTCGGCGGTCGCGGCCCGGTGCACCAGGCCGTACATTTTGGAGCCCATCTCGCGGCTGCGCTGTGCAGCCACCCGGGTGACCGTGACCTTTTCTCCGTTACGTCCGGGGGGCGGGTCGTCATAGCGGTCGTGATGGCGGGCGCTCTCGTCGAGTGGGGGCAGCCAGCGGTTCCCGCCCTGATTCGGCGAATAGGGCCGCCCCCGTGCGGCGCCGCGGTGACCTGGACGCATGGTCGGTTCGCTCGGGTAGTTGGCCATCCCCGGGTGTTCGCCCGCAGGCGGACGCGGCGGATAGTAGCGTCCACCCTGCTGACCGTCAGGGTCCCGGTGGTCACGCCGCGGTCCGGTCACGCCGTCGATTCTCCCCTATGGGGACGACAGGGGCCGCGCAGCCGACCGGTGTGGCTGGCCTTCGCCCGGCTCAGGCAGTATTGGAGGCGATGGACAGCATGACCGAACCCGACCCGCAGGCCGCCGTACCGGGTGCCGAGGTCGACCCGCCGGCGGTCGAGAGCCCCGGGCCCGAGCTTGAAGCGGTGCTGCTCGGCGCTGTGGAGGCGGCGCGTGCAGCGATCGTGGAATACAGCGGCGAGGACACCGTGGGTGAATACCTCGGCGCGGGTTTCGAGGACCCGAGTTCGGCCACCCATCGCTTCCTCGCGGAGATGCCGGGGTATCGCGGCTGGCAGTGGGCCGTCGTTGTCGCCGCGTGTCCCGGCGCCGAGCGCGCCACGATCAGTGAGGTCGTCCTCGTGCCCGGCCCGACCGCACTGCTCGCGCCCAAATGGGTGCCGTGGGACGAACGGATCCGGCCGGGTGACCTCGGGCCGGGTGACCTGCTGGCTCCGCCTGCCGATGATCCCCGACTCGTTCCGGGTTACACGGCCACCGGCGATCCGCAGATCGACGAGGTCGCGGTCGAGGTGGGTCTCGGACGTCGCCAGGTGTTGAGTCTGTGGGGCCGCAACGACGCCGCCCAGCGCTGGCACGACGGCGACTACGGGCCGGGCACGCCGATGGCCCGGGGCACCCGGCGCGTGTGCCGGGACTGCGCCTTCTACGTACCGCTCGGCGGTTCTCTCGGCGGGCTGTTCGGCGTGTGCGCTAACGAGTACGCCGCCGACGGGCACGTGGTCGACGCCGAGTACGGGTGTGGTGCGCACTCGGATACGCCGGCTCCCGGCGGCAATGGGTCGCCGCTGTTCGATCCGTACGACGACGGGGTCCTCGATCTCGTCGAGCGCAGCGAGTAGTCGGCCCGGAGCGCAGCGAGTAGTCGGCCCGGTCAGCGCTCCGCGGCGGTCTTGATGCGCGTCAGCGATGCGTTCATGCCTTCGATGAGTTCCTGCTCGAAGTTCGGGACGCCGCCCATGAACTTGCCGACCAGAAAATTCGACACCGCCGTCGTGCCGTTCTCGGCGTGCCGGGTCTCGACCAGCCGGGTGCCGGCTTCCGTCGGCTCCAGTTCATAGCTCCATACGGTGTGGTTCTCGTTGACCCGGAACGCCAGCTTCTTTTCGGGGATGAACTCGGTGATCCGGCAGGTGGTGGGCCAGAACAGGAGTCCGCGCCTGTTGAAATTCACGGTGCGGGCACCCTGGCGCAGCTGGCCGACCGGCTTCATCAGGCGGCACTGCGGGCTCCACTGCGGCATCTTGCTCAGATCCGAGACGAGCGCCCAGACCTTGGACACCGGCGCGTTGATGTCGACCTCGGCCTGCAAAACCGGCGCTGCCATCGAATTCCTCCTACGTCAAACCGCGTTGAGCGCCGCGGTGTCCGCGGCGCACCGCGTGACGTTGCCACAGAAATATCGTCGTGCCAAGCACTCCGACGCCGAGGCCGGCGACGGTGACCGGACGCCACTCGTGCAGAGCGCCGACCGTGAACGCCAGCACGGCGGCGATCAGCCATCCGCACGCGATCACCACGATGACGGGCCACGGCGTCAGCAGGCCCCCGGGCAGCGGCGGGGGTTGCGGTTCGGAATCGGTGTCCATCGCGTCCAACTTAACGACCACCGCGGGGCGCTGGGTAGTCTCAGCGCTGTGCTCGTCACTGCCTGCCTCGAAACAGCGTGATCGCCAACGGCGTTGAAGTCATCGACGTCAGCGATCCGTCCGACCCGCGACTCGACGACTTCCGTGATCTCAACAGTGTCGACCGCAGACCCGACCTTCCCAGCGGCAAGGGGTTGGTCATCGCCGAGGGTGTGCTGGTGGTACAGCGGATGCTCGCGTCGCGGTTCGTCCCTCGCGCGCTGCTGGGCACCGATCGGCGGTTGGCCGAACTGGGGGCGGACCTCGACGGCATCGGGGCGCCGTTCTACCGGGCGTCGGCGGAGGTGATGGCCGAGGCGGTCGGCTTCCATTTGAACCGCGGGGTGCTGGCGTCGGCCTCCCGGGCCCCCGATCTGACGGTGCCCGAGGTGCTCGCGGGGGCGCGGACCGTCGCCGTGCTCGAAGGTGTCAACGACCACGAGAACCTGGGCTCGGTCTTCCGGAACGCCGCGGGACTGAGTGTGGACGCGGTGGTGTTCGGCAGCGGCTGCGCCGACCCGCTATACCGGCGGGCGGTTCGGGTGTCGATGGGGCATGCCCTGCTGGTGCCGTTCGCCAAGGCCGGCCACTGGCCCGGTGATCTGGAGTTGTTGCGGCAGAGCGGTTTTCGGTTGCTCGCGATGACGCCGGACCCTGAGGTGCAGACCCTCGCCGAGGCGATGTCCGGTCTGGCGGAGCAGCGGGTGGCCATCCTGGTGGGCGCCGAAGGGCCCGGCCTGAAGGAACACACGATGCGGGCCAGCGATGTGCGCGTGCGTATTCCGATGTCGCGCGGTACGGATTCGCTGAACGTCGCAACTGCTGCCGCGCTGGCATTCTATGAGCGGGATAGGCTCGCCCGGTGAGCGACGAGACGCCGTGGGGGACGGGCCTGACGGTCGCGGTGTTCGTCGCGGCGGTGGTGGCCGCCGCCGTCATCGTGCTCAGCATCGGGCTGATGCGGGTGCACGTGCTGCTCGCTGCGGGACTGAATCTCGTTGCGGTGGGCGGTCTGGCGCCCACGGTCTGGGGTTGGCGCCGTGTGCCGGTGTGGCGCTGGTTCGTGCTCGGGACGGGCGCCGGTGTCGCCGCGGCCTGGATCGCGTTGCTGGCGATCGCCGCCTCGGGTGGGTGAAAAACGTTGCGCGCGTAGAAGCTAGCGCTGGCCGCCGCTGGAACGGACACCGAGCAGGACGTCCTCCCACGCCGGCACGGCGGGCCTGCTCTTGCGGGAGCGGGGGGCCTTGGCCGCCGGTGCGGGCTCAGGCGTCTCGGCGACCTCGGGCGCGGGTTCGGGTTCGGGTGACTCGACCGGGGCAGGTGCCTGGACCTCGTCGGGTTCGCCCAGGGCTAGCTGTGCCACCGCCGCCAGCGGACGCAGTGGGCGCGCGAAATTCGGATCGATCAACTCGGACGCGGCGTCGTCGAACGCGGTGACGGTGCCGCCGTGCGCGCCGGGCGCGTAGCGGAAGTGGGCCACGTTGTCCGACATACCGGCCTTCCAGGCCAACTGCACGGTCCACCGGCCGTCCTCGTTGCGCCAGGCGTCCCAGTCCGCGCCGTCGGGATCCAGTCCGCGGGCAATGAGCGCCGAGGTGACCGTTTCGAGCAGGGTCAGCACCGACGGGCCGTCGGCCAGCACCGGATGCGCAGCGGTGGCCAGTTCGGCCGCGCGGGCGCGCTCCAGCAGCACCGGGTGGGCGAACCGTTCGACGCGGGCGATGTCGACTCCGGCGGCCGCGGCGACCTGTTCGACCGATGCTCCGGCCCTGATCTTCGACTGGATCTCGCGCGGACGCAGCAACGTGGGAACCTCGACATCGATGGTGGTCTGGGCCGATCCGGCGCGGTCACCGCGCACGGCGGCCTTGAGCCGTTCGTCGGAGCGGAGGACGAACTTCTCGTCGGAGTCGCTGGTCTCGCAGATGATGCGTCTGCCGTCGACATCCAGTCCGACGACCTTGAGCTCTCTCATTGCGACCTCCTCCGGGCTTGCGCGAGCCCGATACAGAAGGTGACCCTACTGCGTGATCAATCCGTAACCGGGATGACACGCGGCACGGGGCTACAACCGCTGCACCACCCAGTCGACGCATGCGGTCAGGGCGCTGACGTCGTCGGGCTCGACCGCGGGGAACATCCCGACGCGAAGCTGGTTGCGGCCCAGCTTGCGGTACGGCTCGGTGTCGACGATGCCGTTGGCTCGCAGGATTTTGGCGACGGCGGCGGCGTCCACGTCGTCGGAGAAGTCGACCGTCCCCACCACTTGCGACCGCAGGGTCGGGTCGGTGACGAACGGTGTCGCAAACGAGGCGGCCTCGGCCCACGAGTACAGCCGCGACGATGACTCGGCGGTGCGCTTGGTCGCCCAGTCCAGGCCGCCGTTGCCCAGCAGCCAGTCGATCTGCTCGGCGAGCAGGATCAGCGTGGCGATCGCCGGGGTGTTGTAGGTCTGGTTCTTGAGGCTGTTCTCGATGGCGATCGGCAGAGACAGGAACTCCGGCACCCAGCGACCCGAACCCGCGATGGCCTCCACCCGGGCCAGCGCTGCCGGAGACAGGATCGCCAGCCACAGGCCGCCGTCACCGGCGAAGTTCTTCTGGGGTGCGAAGTAGTAGGCGTCGGCCTGGGTGATGTCGACCGGCAGGCCGCCCGCCGCGGAGGTCGCATCGATCGCCACGAGCGCGTCGCCCGATCCCTCCGGGCGCCCCACCGGGACCGCCACTCCGGTCGAGGTCTCATTGTGTGCCCACGCGATCAGGTCGACCGACGGGTCCGACTGTGGCGCGGGCGCGCTGCCCGCGTCGGCCTTGACGACGACCGGGTCGCCGACGAACGGGTTTTTGGCCACGGCGGAGGCGAACTTGGAGCTGAACTCGCCGTAGGTCAGGTGGAGCGAGCGCTTGTCGATCAACCCGAACGCGGCGGCGTCCCAGAATGCCGTCGACCCGCCGTTGCCGAGGATCACTTCGTACCCGTCGGGCAGGAAGAACAGCTGGCGCAGTCCGTCGCGGACGCGACCGACGAGGTTCTTCACCGGCGCCTGCCGGTGCGAGGTGCCGAACAGGTGGCCGGCCGTGGCGAGGGCCTGCAGCTGTTCCGGCCGGACCTTTGACGGCCCGCAGCCGAATCGCCCGTCGGCGGGCTTGAGATCGGAGGGGATGGTCAGGGAGGGCGAGCTGTCGGCCATGGCGCCAAGCCTAGAACCGGAGCTCAAGCCGGAGAAATTCGGGCACCCGCGGTCTTCGCGCGTCCGCCCGAGGGCCTCTTCGATGTGATGGGGGCCACATGTGATGGGGATAACCAGGTTGACGCACATCCCGGAGAAGACCCTGGTTAATTCATGGGACCGCGGGTACTGTCACTGGACAACGAGCACGAGAATGTAAACCTCACGGGAGGCGGCAATGGCTGTCAAGGAAGCTCGGACGCGCATCATCCGGCGCTGGCGCAAAAACATGGAAATCGGGGACAGCCCGGAAGACAGGGCCTACGTCGAGATGCTGACCACGCTGTCTGAAGGCTCGGTGCGGCGCAATTTCAACCCGTACACCGACATCGACTGGGACTCGCCCGAGTTCGCGGTGACGCCCAACGATGAGCGCTGGATCCTGCCCGGCACCGACCCGTTCGGCAAGCATGAGTGGTACCGGTCCCAGCCGAAGGACAAGCAGATCGCGATCGGCATGTGGCGCCAGGCCAACGTCGCCAAGGTCGGTCTGCATTTCGAGTCGATCCTGATCCGCGGCCTGATGAACTACGCCTTCTGGGTGCCCAACGGGTCGCCGGAGTACCGGTACTGCCTCCACGAGTCGGTCGAAGAGTGCAACCACACGATGATGTTCCAGGAGATGGTCAACCGCATCGGTGCCGACGTCCCCGGCATGCCCCGGCTGCTGAAGTGGCTCTCCCAGTTCATCCCGCTGGCCGCCGGCCCGCTGCCCATCCCGTTCTTCTTCGGCGTGCTCGCCGGCGAGGAGCCGATCGACCACACCCAGAAGAACATCCTGCGCGAGGGCAAGGCGCTGCACCCGATCATGGAGCGCGTCATGGCGATCCACGTCGCCGAGGAGGCCCGCCACATCTCGTTCGCCCATGAATACCTGCGGAAGCGGGTGCCGCACCTGAACCGCCGGCAGAAGTTCCTGCTGTCGCTCAACGTGCCGATCATCATGCGGGTGCTGTGCCAGGCGATCATCGTGCCGCCCAAGTCCTTCTGGCAGGAGTTCGACATCCCGCGTTCGGTGAAGAAGGAGATCTTCTTCGGCACCCCCGTGGCGCGGCAGTTCCTGCGCGACATGTTCGGCGATGTCCGGATGCTGTGCCACGAGACCGGTTTGATGAATCCGTTCGCCAAGCTGATGTGGCGAATCTGCAAGATCGACGGACCGCCGAGCCGGTACCGCAGCGAGCCCGCGCGTCAGCACGTCGTGAGCGCCGCCTAGGGCCCGGAAGTCCCACGTCATGCCTCATGTGATCACCCAGTCGTGCTGCAGCGACGGGTCCTGCGTCTACGCCTGCCCGGTCAACTGCATCCACCCGACCCCGGACGAGCCCGGCTTCGCGACCGCCGAGATGCTCTACATCGACCCGGTGGCCTGTGTGGATTGCGGGGCCTGCGTGTCGGCCTGCCCGGTCGGCGCCATCGCCCCGGACACCCGGCTCCAACCCGAGCAGCTTCCCTTCGTCGAACTCAACGCCGCGTTCTATCCGAAGCGCGACGGCAAGCTGCCTCCGACGTCGAAGCTGGCGCCGGTACAGGAAGCTCCGGTCGTGCGTCCGAGAGCCGGGGGGCCGCTCACGGTCGCGGTGGTCGGGTCGGGCCCGGCGGCGATGTACGCGGCCGACGAGTTGCTCACCCAGACGGGGGTGCGGGTCAACGTCTTTGAGAAGTTGCCGACGCCGTACGGTCTGGTCCGTGCCGGTGTCGCACCGGATCACCAGAGCACCAAGCGGGTGACGAACCTCTTCGACAAGATCGCTGCGCGTGCGGGTTTCACGTTCTACCTCAATGTCGAGGTGGGCTCGGACATCACCCACCACGAACTGCTCGCCCATCATCACGCCGTGCTCTACGCGGTGGGCGCCCCCGACGACAAGCGCCTGCAGGTCGACGGCATGGACCTCGCCGGCACCGCAACGGCCACCGAGGTGGTTGCGTGGTACAACGGCCACCCCGAATTCGCGGGTCTGCCGGTCGATCTGAGCGGTGAGCGTGTCGTGGTCATCGGCAACGGCAACGTCGCCCTGGACGTGGCCCGCATCCTGACCACCGACCCGGATGTGTTGGCGCGCACCGACATCGCCGAGCATGCGCTGGACGCGCTGCGGGACTCCCGCGTCCAGGAGGTGGTGATCGCCGCCCGGCGGGGGCCGGCGGCCTCGGCGTTCACGCTGCCGGAGTTGATCGGGCTGACCTCGACGTGTGAGGTGGTGCTCGACCCGGCCGACCATGAGCTGGTGCTCGCGGCGCTGGCCGAGACCACCGATCCGCTGACCCGCAACAAACTCGAAGTCCTGTCCAAGCTCGGCGACGCGACGGCTCCGGTCACCCGGCCGCGCATCCGCCTGGCCTACCAGCTGACCCCGCGTCGGGTGCGGGGCGAGCAGCGCGCGGCAGGCGTCGAGTTCGTCGTGACCGGCACCGACGACACCCGCGACATCGAGGCGGGTCTGGTGCTCACGTCCATCGGCTACCGCGGCAGACCGATTCGCGGGTTGCCGTTCGACGACGCAACCGCCGCGGTGCCCAACGCGGGCGGCCGGGTGATCGACCCCGAGACGGGCGCACCAGTACGCGGCAGCTACGTGGCCGGCTGGATCAAGCGCGGACCGACGGGTTTCATCGGCACCAACAAGTCCTGTGCCGCCGAAACCGTGCGCAATCTGGTCGCCGACTACAACGACGGTCTGCTCACCGACCCCGTCGAGAAACCCTCAGCGCTGCGGCGTTTCGTCCGCGGCAGGCAGCCGGCTGTCATCGACGCCGACGGGTGGCACGCCATCGATCAGGCCGAGATCGGGCGTGGGGCCGGGCTGCGTCCGCGTGACAAGTTCACCTCCGTCGCAGAGATGGTGGGTGTCGCCGCGAATGCGTCGGCCCCGCCGGTGCATCAGCGGTTGCTGGCCGGCCTGCGCCGCTGACCGCGCGCACGCCACGGAGTTTGGCCAAACCGCCCCCGGGGTCGCCCGCCGGAGGTATGCAAAGGCATGGGTTCTGCGCAGTTCGTGGGTCGTGTCGGAGGCCTGGCCGTGGCGTTGGGAGTCGGGGCCGCGGTGTTCACCGGATCCGGTGTCGCGTGGGCGAATGAGGATGCCCCGCCGGGAACCACCTCGGAGTCCGATCCGCCGGCGGCAGCGCCGGGCCCGGACACTGAGCCCGGTGCCTCCGGGGACACCGAGGTTGGTGTCGACGGCGATCCGGGCGTGGAGTCCGACGAGGAAGACCTCGGCAGCCCAGAGCCCGGCGAGGAGTCCGGGCAGGATCTAGGCGAGGAGTCCGGCAACGGCCTCGGCGGGGAGGACCCAGGGGAAGACCACTTCGACGGCGGGGATGTCAAGGGCGAAGACGACCCGGTCGACACCGACACGGACACACCGGCCGTCGACGTGGACAAGCGCGGGTACGACGAGCCCGTCGTGGGAATCGAAGAAGACGTTGATGCGGGTCCCGCCGCCACGTTCGACGGCGCTGTGACCTCCGCAGCGGAATTGCCGGAGTCGCCCGGCAACGACGAGGTGGCGCCCGTGGCGGACACCTTCGCCGCCACGGCGTTGACGACGTTCGCGCCGCCGAAGGTGCCGTCTTGGCGGCCGTGGCCGACCGCGTTCGATCTGCGCAGCGTCGTCACCTACGTCGTTGACCTGACCATCAGCTTCGTAGACGCGCTGTTGCGGCCGTTCGCCGCCGGTCCGCCCAGGCCCCCCGCCGACCCGTCCGGCTGGGCTCTGCTGGCCTGGGTGCGACGCGAGTTCTTCAACGGCACACCCGCGCCGGTGGACAATCCGCTTCCGCACACCCAGAGTCTCATCGACGGTGAGGTTCGCATCACCGGCAACATAAGCATCGAGGATCCCGACGGTGACGCCCTGACCTACACGGTGATCGGACGCCCGCACAACGGCGGGACGGTCACCGTCGACGCCGACGGGAACTTCGTGTACCGGCCGATGAACGCGATGGCCGCGGTCGGCGGTACGGACACCTTCACCGTCGCCGTCAGCGACGAGCACGACGGCCTGCACGTGCACGGGCTGTTCGGCTGGCTGCAGTTCGTCCCGGTCCTGGGCAACCTCCTCAATCCCGGCGGTGGGCACGGCCGCACTGTCACCGTCACCGTCTCCGTCTCACCGGTCGAGGGCATCGACCTATCGCTGCCCGACGACTTCCGATGGGGCGTCGCCCATTCCGGGTTTCAGGCCGAAGGCGGACCCGGTGCTCCGGTCGACACCCGCTCGGACTGGTACCGCTGGGTGCACGATCCGTTCAACCGGCTGCTCGGGCTGGTCAAGGGGGTGCCGGAGAACGGGCCGGGCGCCTACGTCTCCTACGCCGACGACGCTGCGCTGGCCCGTGACGAACTCGGCGTGAACACCTTCCGGATGAGCATCGAATGGAGCCGCATCTTCCCGAGTTCGACTGCAGCTGTGAATATCTCCGACGAAGGGGGAGCAGTGAGCCCGGCCGACCTCGAGGCGCTCGACGCGCTGGCCGACCAGGACGAGGTGGCCCACTACCGGGCGGTGTTCGCGACGCTGAGGCAGTACGGCCTCGATCCGTTCGTCACCGTCAACCACTTCACGCTGCCGGTCTGGGTGCACGATCCGATCGTCGCGCGACCGCTGATCCAGCTCGGGCTACCGGCGCCGGCGGCGGGCTGGTTGTCCCCGAACACCGCGGAGGAATTCGAGAAGTACGCCGCCTACGTCGCATGGAAATACGGCGACCAGGTCGACAACTGGGCCACCCTCAACGAACCGTTCCCGCCGGTGCTCACCGAGTTCCTGGCGATCCCGTGGGTGGTGCCCAACTGGCCGCCCGGGGTGATCCGACCGGATCTGGCCTCGACGTTCCTGGTGAACCAGGCAATCGGACACGTCGCCGCCTACGACGCGATCCACGCCTGGGACACCACCGCGGCCACCGCGGGAGGGCCGGCGGCGTTCGTCGGCTTCACCCACAACATGATCCCGGCGCGGCCGGCCAATCCGGTCAACCCGCTGGACGTCCAGGCCGCCGAGGCGTGGAACCACTTCTACAACAAGTGGTTCCCGAACGCTGTTATCGAGGGCTGGGTCGACGCGAACTTCGACGGTGTCAAGACCTCCGACGAGATCCACCCCGACATGGCCGGCAAGGTCGACTTCCTGGGTGTGCAGTACTACGGGTCGCAACCGATGGCGGGGTTCGGCGTCGCACCGCTGCCGGGTTTCCCGTTCCTGCGCGGCTTCCCGATCCGCTGCTCGGCACAGGAAGCCACCTGCAGTGACTTCAATCAGCCGACCGACCCCGGTGGTTTCCGAGAGGTGCTCGAGCTCGCGGCGTCCTACGGAAAACCGCTGTGGGTCACCGAGAACGGGATCGCCGACGATGAGGACACCAAGCGGCCCTCCTACATCGTCAACCACGTCGCGGTCGTACAGGATCTGGTGGCCCACGGCACCGACATCCGGGGCTACACCTACTGGTCGTTCGTCGACAACCTGGAATGGGCCGACGGCTACGAGCTGCAGTTCGGACTGTACGGATCGGACCCGGACACCCCTGAGCTGGAACGGATCCCCAAGCCGGCGAGTATCGCTGCGCTGCGCGGCATCACCACCGGCAACGGGCTGCCGATCGCGTTGCTGCAGAGCTACATCCCGGGCTGACCGCCGTCGGCCATCTGCGCCAGCACCTCGTTCATGTCGACCTCGCGGACGGTCTCGGCCAGTGACCACTGGTGGCCGAACGGGTCGCGCAGCACTCCGTAGCGGTCGCCCCAGAACTGGTCCTCGAGCGGACTGACGACGGTGGCGCCGGCATCGAGTGCCCGCTGGAACCGCCCGTCGACATCAGGGCCGTGCAAGTGGATGGTCACCGACGATCCGCCCAGTGCGGTCGGCGTGCTCGCCTTGCCGTCGTTGAATTCGGGGAAGTCGTCGTTGAGGAAGACCATGGCTCCGTTGATCCGCATGGCGGCGTGGATGAGCTTCCCGCCCGGACCGGGCATTCGGACCATCTCCTCGGCACCGAAGGCGTTGGCGTAGAAGTCGAGCGCAGCCGCGGCGTCGTCGACGACGAGGTGGGGGACCAGCATGGGTTGGTTGGCTTCGTCTGTCACGGCCATGGTTACTCCTCACGGTGAGTGGACTGCCGGTGCAGACTCCCAGTCGATCAAAAACTCATCGCGGTGACCAGATCACACGACGGAAAAGCCGTCCGGCAGTGCGGCGCGTCCTGTCAGCGCGAGCAGCATCACCGGTCCCTGACCCAGTGCCACACCGACTCGGCCGGCCAGCGCCGCGGCCTCCGACAGCACCTCGGCGGGTGGTTCGCCGTCGATCCCGACCGCGCGGGCGATGTCGAGGCCATGCACCGCGATCTCGAAGGTCCGGGTGGGCAGATAGCTGCTCAACCGGATGCCCAGGCCGCCGATCACCTCGATCAGCGGGTCGTCGACGGCAGCCACGTCGGCCAGCGCCCGGGACGCCAACGTCTCGACCGCGGCGGCGGGATCGGCGCCGAGATCACGACCCGCCTGCCGGCCGCGTTCGACGACGGCCGCGGCGCCCATGCCCGCGGCATAGGAGTGCATCTTGACGTAGTAGTCCGCCGCGTCGGCGACATCCTCGCGGTGCGCCGGCACCTTCAGATACGTGCTGACCGTGATCAGCGACCGTGACGTGTGGCCGATCAGGTCGCGCACGTTCCACTCGCCCAGACCGGGGTCGTTCCAGCGGTCGTCAGGGATCCGCCTCACCAGGGCCGCGAAATAGTCTGCGGCCGAGGCGAACACTTCACGGGCGGTGGATGTCATCTCCGAGTCAGGAGGTCCCAGCCCTCGACCGATTCCGGGCTGCGCGGTTCGGGGCCGACGTACACCGCCGACGGCCGGACCAGCTTGCCGAGGCGCTTCTGCTCGAGGATGTGGGCGCACCAGCCGGCGGTGCGGCCGCAGGTGAACATCGCGGGCATCATCTTCGGCGGCACCTGCGCGAAGTCCAGGATCACCGCGGCCCAGAACTCCACATTGGTCTCGATCGGGCGGTCCGGCCTGCGCTCCCGCAACTCGGCAAGCGCGGCCTGCTCCAGCGCCGCGGCCACCTCGTAGCGCGGCGCCTGCAGCCGCTGTGCGGTGGCGCGCAGCACCCGGGCACGGGGGTCCTCGGCCCGGTACACCCGGTGTCCGAAGCCCATCAGCTTCTCGTTGCGGTCCAGGATCCCCTTGACCACCGCGCGGGCGTCGCCGGTGCGCTCGGCCTCTTCGATCATCGGGATCACCCGTGCGGGCGCGCCGCCGTGCAGCGGCCCACTCATCGCCCCGATGGCACCTGAGAGCGCCGCGGCCACGTCGGCGCCCGTGGACGCGATGACCCGGGCGGTGAACGTCGAGGCGTTCATCCCGTGCTCGGCGGCGCTGACCCAGTAGGCGTCGATCGCCTCGATGTGCCTCGGGTCGGGTTCACCCTGCCAACGGGTCATGAAACGTGCTGTGACAGTGTCACATTCATCCACGGTGCGCTGCGGTACCGCGGGCTGATAGATGCCGCGGGCGGACTGCGCGACGTAGGAGAGTGCCATCACCGAGGCGCGGGCGAGCTGATCGCGTGCGGTCTCGTCGTCGATGTCCAGGATCGGCGGGTAGCCCCAGATCGGAGCCAGCATGGCCAGTCCGGCCTGCACGTCGACGCGGACGTCGCCGCTGTGGATCGGCAGCGGGAACGGTTCGGCCGGTGGCAGACCGCGGCCGAACCTGCCGTCGACCAGCAGCCCCCAGACGTCGCCGAAGGTGACCCGGTGGGCTACCAGATCCTCGATGTCGACGCCCCGGTAGCGGAGCGCCCCGCCGTCCTTGTCCGGTTCGGCGATCTCGGTTTCGAACGCCACCACGCCCGCCAGCCCGGGGGCGAAATCCTTCGGCACCGCTGTCATGGGCTGATTGTCGCACCACCGTCGGCGGAGCCGACCATTCGGGACCGTCGGCGGAGCCGACCATTCGGGACGGTCGGCGTACCGTCTGGCAGGTGGGCACTTCTGATCACCTCGCGCGGATGCGCGTCGAATACGGATCGGTGGAGAAGGACGGCAGCGACGATCTCGATGCCGACTGGCTAGGCCCGGACCCTTCGACCGGCTGGGTGGAACTGCTCAACCGGTGGATGGCCGACGCCGTGCAGGCCGGCGTCGCAGAGCCCAACGCGATGGTGATCGCCACCGTCGACGGTCAGGGCAGGCCGGTCACTCGCACCGTGTTGTGCAAGAGCGTCGACCAGACCGGAATCTCGTTCTACACGAATTACGCCTCTGACAAGGGCGAGCAGCTCGCTGCCGTGCCGTACGCGTCGGCGACCTTCCCGTGGTACCTGCTGGGCCGGCAGGTTCACGTCCGCGGCGCCGTCACCAAGGTGTCGCCGGAGGAGACGTCCGACTACTGGCGGAAGCGTCCCCGCGGATCGCAGCTGGGGGCCTGGGCCTCACAGCAGAGCCGGCCCGTCGTGTCGCGGGCCGCGCTGATGCGGCAGCTCGACGACGTCACACAGCGGTTCGCCGACCTGGAGGAGGTGCCCGTGCCGCCGCACTGGGGCGGATACCTCATCGCCCCCGAGGTCGTCGAGTTCTGGCAGGGGCGGGAGAACCGGGTGCACAACAGGATTCGGGTGCACCGCGGCCGGGTGGAACGTCTGCAACCCTGACCCGCCCCGGGCTGGCGCGTCGGGGCCGCCGGCGATCTCCCAACCTGCCGTTTTCGCCCTGCAGCCGCCTGCCGACCGTTACCATCCGGGACGTGGGTGAAGCCAGGCGGGAACCGGTTCTCGGTCTGCGCGAACGCAAGAAGCGCAGAACACGTGCCACGCTGATCGACGCCGCTGTGGGCTTGTGCGACCGACAGGGCTTTGACGGCACCACGGTCGACCAGATCGCCGCGATCGCGGAGGTGTCCCCCCGCACGTTCAGCCGCTACTTTGCGACCAAGGACGCCATTGCGTTGGCCCTGATCGACGAGGTCCTGGTGCGCACTGCCGCCGAACTGGCCCGCCAACCGCGGTACCTGAGCCATCTGGAGGCGCTGCGACGCGCGTACGTGGCGATGGCCGAGTCCTGCAAGCTGGCGCCCGCCGACGGCCTGTCGGCCGAGCGGCTGATGCAGATCCTGCGGATCACGATGTCCTCGGCGACGCTGCGTCAGGCCACCATCGAGTACCGGGCCAGTGCCGTGGACGCGGTGGTCGCCGAACGGATGGGCACCACCGTCGACGACCGGAGGGTGAGGCTGCTCGCGGCGGTGTGGGGTGCGTTGATGATGACCGCGCTGCAGGATCTCAGCCGCCGGACCGGCCCCGACGTCCTCGTCAGCGTCGACGATGCGATCGAGGCCTTCGAGTCCACCTATGCGGAGTTCACCGGCGAAATCGCCGACCTGGGGCTGCCCGTCTGACCTTGTGACAGCCCCCCGCGGGCGTGACTGCTGGGATGGGACTACCTTTTGTAGGCAGACTCTGACTGATCGACACAGCCGACAGACCTGAAGGGATCCCAGTGGCCGATAACGCCGACGCCGGGCAGGAGCATGCCACCCTGGTCTACCCAGGCGGCGAGCTCGAACTCGACATCGTCAAAGCTTCCGAGGGCGCGGACGGCATCGCGCTGGGTTCGCTGTTGGCCAAGACCGGCTACACGACGTTCGACGGCGGCTTCGTCAACACGGCGTCGACCAAGAGCGCCATCACCTACATCGACGGTGACGCCGGAATCCTGCGCTACCGGGGCTACCCGATCGAGCAGCTGGCCGAGAAGTCGACGTTCATCGAGGTCAGCTACCTGCTGATCTACGGTGAGTTGCCGACCGCCGAACAGCTCGAGGACTTCACCACCAAGATCCAGCGGCACACGCTGCTGCACGAGGACCTCAAGCGGTTCTTCGACGGCTTCCCGCGCAACGCGCATCCGATGCCGGTGCTCTCCAGCGCGGTCAACGCGCTGAGCGCCTACTATCAGGACTCGCTGGACCCGTTCGATCCGCACCAGGTCGAGCTGTCCACCATCCGCCTGTTGGCCAAGCTGCCGACGATCGCGGCGTATGCGTACAAGAAGTCCGAGGGACAGCCGTTCCTGTACCCGGACAACTCGCTGACGCTGGTGGAGAACTTCCTGCGGATGACGTTCGGCTTCCCCGCCGAACCGTACGAGGTCGACCCGGAGATCGTGCGGGCTCTGGACATGCTGTTCATCCTGCACGCCGACCACGAACAGAACTGCTCGACCTCGACGGTGCGGCTGGTGGGCTCGTCGCAGGCCAACCTGTTCACCTCGATCTCCGGCGGCATCAATGCCCTGTGGGGTCCGCTGCACGGTGGTGCCAACCAGGCGGTGCTGGAGATGCTGGAGAAGATCCGCACCGGTGACGACGACGTCGCGACGTTCGTGAAGAAGGTCAAGAACCGCGAGGACAACGTCAAGCTGATGGGCTTCGGTCACCGCGTGTACAAGAATTACGACCCGCGGGCGCGCATCGTCAAGGAGCAGGCTGACAAGATCCTCGGCAAGATCGGCGTGCAGGACGAGTTGCTCGACATCGCCAAGGAGCTCGAAGAGATCGCGCTGACCGATGACTTCTTCATCGAGCGCAAGCTCTACCCGAACGTCGACTACTACACCGGTGTGATCTACCGGGCGATGGGCTTCCCGACCCGGATGTTCACGGTGCTGTTCGCGCTGGGCCGGCTGCCGGGCTGGATCGCACACTGGCGGGAGATGCACGGCGAGCCGAACAAGATCGGCCGTCCGCGCCAGATCTACACCGGCTACACCGAGCGCGACTACACCGGCATCGACGGCCGCTGAGGCGCCACCCGGCGGTGCTCGTCCCCGACGATGCGCGCGAGCGTGCGTGTCGGCGGGCGACTCGCCGGGCATATCGCCGAGTAATCGCACGCTCGTCGCCGACGAACGTCACACACACTCCGCTTGCCCCGCAAACGGTTGTAGTTTCACAATAGTTGTGTGAATACAACCGTCGGCTCGATGACGCCGAGGCGCAAGGCCATCATCCTGGTGTCCTGCTGCCTGAGCCTGCTCATCGTGTCGATGGATGCGACGATCGTCAATGTCGCGATCCCGTCGATCCGGCAGGACCTGTCGGCAACCTCCGCGCAGATGCAGTGGGTGGTCGACATCTACACCCTGGTGCTGGCGTCACTGCTGATGCTGGCCGGGGCGACCGGGGACCGCTTCGGCCGCCGGCGGGTGTTCCAGACCGGACTCGCGCTGTTCGCGCTCGGCTCCCTGGCCTGCAGCCTGGCGCCTACCATCGACGCGCTGATCGGGGCTCGTTTCCTGCAGGCCATCGGCGGCTCGATGCTCAATCCCGTTGCGCTGTCCATCATCTCGCAGATCTTCACCAAACCGGTGGAGCGGGCGCGGGCGCTGGGCGTCTGGGGTGGGATCACCGGCATCTCGATGGCGGCCGGACCGATCGTCGGTGGCCTGCTCATCGAAACCATCGGGTGGCGCTCGGTGTTCTGGATCAATCTTCCCATCTGCGCGGCGGCCATCCTGCTCACCGCGGTGTTCGTCCCGGAATCGAAGTCGGCGACGATGCGCAACGTCGACCCCATCGGTCAGGGACTGGCCATCCTGTTCCTCTTCGGCACCGTGTTCACCCTCATCGAGGGGCCGGTGCTCGGCTGGACGAATCCACGCGTCGTCGCGATCGGTGCCGTCGCCGCGGTGGCCCTGGCGGCGTTCCTGCGGTTCGAATCGCGCCGCCACGACCCGTTCCTCGATCTGCGGTTCTTCCGCAGCATCCCGTTCACCACCGCGACCGTCAACGCGGTCAGCGCGTTCGCGGCCTGGGGTGCGTTCCTGTTCATGATGTCGCTGTATCTGCAGGGGGAGCGCGGGTTCTCGGCCATGCACACCGGCCTGATCTACCTGCCGATAGCCCTCGGCGCGCTGCTGTTCTCCCCGCTGTCGGGACGACTCGTCGGCCGCTACGGCGCGCGGCCGTCCCTGGTGGTGGCGGGGGTGGCGATCACCGCGGCGGCGACGATGTTGACGTTCCTGACCGCGACGACCCCGGTGTGGTGGCTGCTGATCATCTTCGCGGTGTTCGGCATCGGCTTCTCGATGGTCAATGCGCCGATCACGAACGCAGCGGTGAGCGGGATGCCGCTGGATCGGGCCGGGGCGGCGTCCGCGGTGACGTCGACGAGCCGCCAGGTCGGGGTGAGCATCGGTGTGGCACTGTGCGGTTCGGTTGCCGGCCCGGCGATGGCCGTCGGCGGCACCGATTTCGCGGCGGCTGCGCGACCGCTGTGGTTCGTCTGTATCGCCCTGGGTCTGGTGATTCTCGGGGTCGGCTTGTTCGCGACGTCGCAGCGCGCTCTGCGGTCGGCCGAGCGGCTGGCCCCGTTGGTCTCCGGTGCAGCGGATCCGGTCGGTGGTGCTCATGTCCGGTAATCCGCTCGCCGACGACGTCTGGCGCGATCTGGCCGCATTCGTCCACGATCACCGGGACAACTGGAAGAAGTCGGTGGTCGAGCGCACCGGCCTTCCGTTCAGCAGAGTGCGGATCCTGATGCGGTTGATGCGAAATTCCATGACCGTCAAGCAGATCGCCGCGGCAGCCACCGTCGACGCGCCGGCGGCGACGGTGGCCGTCAACGATCTGGAAGAGCGCGGGCTCGTCGTGCGCCGCATCGATCCGTCCAACCGTCGCTGCAAACTGGTGTCGCTCACCGACGCCGGCCGCGACGTGCTGCGCACGATCGACGCCGTCCACGACCCGGCGCCCGAGGCCCTGGCCGCGCTGGCCGAGGACGACCTCGCCGCGCTGCGGGCGATCCTCGACAAACTGGGTTAACTCTCCAGCACAGCCATCGCCGCGTTGTGCCCACCGATCCCCGACACCGCCCCACCGCGGCGAGAACCAGATCCGCACAACAGGATCCGATCGTGTGCAGTGGCCACACCCCACCGCTGCGCCGGTGTCGCGAGCTCCTCGTCGTCCTCGGCGAATGGCCACGACAACGCGCCGTGGAAGATATTGCCGCGCGTCATGCCCAGGGCGTGGTCCAGGTCGGCGGTCGTCTTGGTCTCGATGCACAGGCGGCCCTGGCTGTCCTGCATGACGACGTCCTGGATGGGCTCGGCCAGAACGGAATTCAGCGATGTCAGCGCCGCGGAGGTCAGGGTGTCACGGAGGCGGTCCGGCGTGACCGAGGCGGCCAGATCGTGCGGGGTGTGCAGGCCGAACACGGTCAGCGTGTGCGCGCCGGAAGCCTGGAGGGTTTCGGACATGATCGACGGGTCGGCCAGGGTGTGGCAGTAGATCTCGCAGGGCAGCGGATCGGGCACCGTGCCCGCCGCAGCCTGACGGTATGCGGTGTCGAGCTGGCCGTAGGTCTCGTTGATATGGAAGGTGCCGCCGAAAGCCTGTTCGGCGGTGATGGTTTCGTTGCGCAGTCGCGGCAGTCGGGTGAGCATCAGGTTGACCTTCACTTGCGCGCCCGGTGCCACGTCCGGTTCCGGTTCGTCGAGCAGGCGAGCCAGCACTGCCGGTGTCACGTTGGCCAGGACGTGACTGCCGGTGACCTCGTGCTCGGTGTCGCCGCGCCGGTATCGGACCTCACCGTCCGGGGTGATCGCGAAAACGTCGGCCCCGATGAGGATCTCGGCGCCGAATCCGGTTGCCGCGGCGGCCAGGGCGCCCGATACCGCGCCCATACCGCCAACCGGCACGTCCCAGTCCCCGGTACCGCCCCCGATCAGGTGGTACAGGAAGCAGCGATTCTGTGCCAGGGATTCGTCGTCGAGGCGGGCGAACGTTCCGATCAGCGCGTCGGTCGCCATCACGCCGCGGACCAGGTCGTCGCGCACCGCCGAGGTGATCGCCTGCCCGATCGGGTGCTCGATCATCTGCTGCCAGGCGGTCTTCGCGTCCCCCTCGGCGGTCAGGGCACCGTACATCGCCGACCGGGTGCGCAGCGGCTCCAGCAACGTCGGCCACGTCAGGGTGGTCAGCGCCCGGCACCGCCGGTAGAAGTCCTCGAAGTGCGCTTCGTCGTCACCGGCGCCGATCGCGTCGAACGTCGACTCCGGTCCGACCAGCAGGCCGGTGCGGCCTCCGTCGGCCGGGTTGGGTGTGTAGGACGAATACCGGCGTCGCGCCAGCCTGATTCGCGCGCCGAGGTCCTCGATGATGCGCCGCGGCAGCAGGCTCACCAGGTAGGAGTAACGCGACAAGCGGGCGTCGACACCGGCGAACGGATGCTGCGACACGGCTGCACCCCCGACGTGGTCGAGGCGCTCGAGGACCCGCACTCTGCGCCCGGCCTTCGCCAGGTAGGCGGCGGCAACCAGCCCGTTGTGCCCGCCACCGACGATGACGGTGTCAACGCGTGTCACAGCGTGCCTTCCTCAGTTGAGGTAGCCCTCGACCTCGCCCTCGGGTCGCACCTCCGCGTCGGCGGGATTGCCGCCGCTGGAGCGCAGCGCACGCCGCTGGCGGAGCAGGTCCCAGCACTGGTCGAGCTGGACCTCGACCGCCTTCAGCCGCGCGTGTTCCTCGGAGGCGTCGATCTCGCGGTGCTGCAGTTTGTCGCGCAGTTGTCGCTCTTCGGCGACGAGTTCGTGGACTTGTTTGAGGATGTCTTGGTCTTTGTCTGCCTGGGCCACGTCTACCAGTGTGCAGCTATTTCGTGCCCTCGTCTGCGGACTAAGCTGGTCGGATGGCTACCAAACCCGAGATCGAATTCCCCGACGGCCCCGCCCCCGCGGAGCTGGTGATCGAAGACCTCGTGGTGGGCGAGGGGCCGGAAGCGGTCCCCGGTGCCAGGGTCGAGGTGCACTACGTCGGCGTCGAGTACGACACCGGCGAGGAGTTTGACAGCTCGTGGAACCGCGGCGAGTCGATCGAGTTCCCGCTGCGCGGCCTGATCCAGGGCTGGCAGGACGGCATCCCCGGGATGAAGGTCGGCGGGCGCCGGAAGCTGACGATCCCGCCGGAGCAGGCCTACGGCCCCGCCGGCGGCGGGCATCGATTGTCGGGCAAGACGCTCATCTTCGTCATCGACCTGCTCGCCACCCGCTGACGTCGCCTCCGGCGAAATTGCATTCCGGCAGACGACCACTCGCACTCTGCCTGCCGGAATGCGATTTCGGCGAGAAGATCAGCGCGGGCCGGGCAGCCGCAGCAGCAGGCGCGCCCCGCCCAACGGGCTGGCCTCCAGAGACGCGGTGCCGCCGTGCAGTTCGGCCTGCTGAGCCACCAACGCCAACCCCAGGCCCGAACCCGAATGCGACGCCGTCGACCCGCGGGAGAACCGGTCGAACACCACCTTGCGCTCCTCTTCGGGAACCCCGACGCCGTCATCGTCGATCGCGATCTCCACGCCTTCGCGCGAGCTGACCGCTGACAGCTGCACCCGGGTGGCGCCGCCGTGCTTGACCGCGTTGGCGATGGCGTTGTCGACGGCCAACCGCAGACCGGCCGGCAACCCGACGATGATCACCGTCGGCGCAGGCACCAGCGACACCTCAAGCTCCGGGTAGACCCGCATCGCGTCGTGGGCGGCACGGTCGAGCAACTCGGTGATGTCGACCGGCACATGGTCGTCCTCGGTGGACAGCTCGCCCTGGGCCAGACGCTCCAGCGCCCCAAGCGTCGCCTCGATGCGGGACTGCGTGCGGATGACGTCGTTGACGACCTCCTTGCGGCCCTCCTCGGACAGGTCCAGCGTCGCGAGCACTTCCAGGTTGGTCCGCATCGCGGTCAGCGGAGTGCGCAGCTCGTGCGCCGACACCGACGCGAAGTCGCGGGCGGACGCCAGCGCCGCCTTGGTACGACCCTGCTCCTCCCACACACGCTCCACCAGCCCTTTGACCGCGTCGGCGATCTCCACGGCTTCGGTCGCGCCGCGGATGTCGATGTCGGGCGCTTCGTCACCGGCGTCGATCTGGCGGGTCTGTTGGGCCAGCCGTTTGAACGGCCGCACCGCGAACGCTGCCAGCAGCCAGCCGCCGAACGTGGCCGCGCCGACGGCCAACGTGCAGATGATCAGGACACGCCGGTGCAGGTTGTTGGTGTCGGCGATCGTCGCGTCGTAGGTCGCGCCGACGGCCACCGACATCGGTTCGGGTGTCGACAACTGCACCGTGCGCACCCGGTACCGGACACCCCCGACCTCGGTGTCGGCATAACCCGGCTCCAGCTCGGGTAGCACCACATTCGAATTCGAGGTCACCTGCCCGCCCCGGCGCACGGTGATGACCGCGTCCTGGTCGTTCGGGGACTTCGGGATCTCGTCGAGCCCGCGAGGCAGGAACGGGATCGCGAACCCGGCGGCCTCGTCGAGGCGACGGTCGAGCCGCTCCTTGCGGTCGTTGGTGATGCCGACCCACACCACGGTGCCGACGATGCCGACGACGATCGCCGCGGCGATGGCGGTGGCGAACGCGACCCGCGTGCGCAGCGACGGTGTGCGGCGAAAGATGCGGGACAGCGCGACCATAACTACTGCTGCCTGAGGACGAATCCCACGCCGCGCACCGTGTGCAGCAGTCGCGGTGCGCCGTTGGCCTCGAGCTTGCGCCTCAGGTAGCCGATGAACACGTCGACGACGTTGGTGTCGGCGGCGAAGTCGTAGCCCCACACCAGCTCCAGCAGCTGCGCCCGCGACAGCACCGCGGTCTTGTGCTCGGCGAGCACGGCCAGCAGGTCGAATTCGCGTTTGGTCAGGTCGACGTCGACTCCGTCCACGCGGGCCCGCCGGCCCGGGATGTCGACCTCCAGCGGGCCGACCGTGATGGTTTCCGACGAGAAGGTAGCCGTGGAACCGCGCCGGCGCAGCAGCGCCTTGACACGCGCCACCAACTCGGCCAGCACGAAGGGCTTGACCAGGTAGTCGTCGGCGCCGGCTTCCAGACCGGCGACACGGTCGTCCACCGACGAGCGGGCGGAGAGCACACAGACCGGCACGTCGTTGTCCATCGCCCGCAACGCGGTCACCACGGACACTCCGTCCAGCACCGGCATGTTGATGTCGAGGACGATCGCGTCCGGGCGCGTCTCGGTGGCGCTGCGGAGGGCCTCGGCGCCGTCGACGGCGGTGAACACCTCGAATCCGGACAGTCGCAGGCCGCGCTCGAGCGAGGCGAGCACATCGGGATCGTCGTCGACCACGAGCACCCGGGGTGAGGCCACACCACTGTCCATGCACGCAATCTTGCCTGATGAAGCGGCGTCCTCGTGGGAGGTGGTGCCTGCGGATTACCGGCCGGCGCCGGAGGGAAGTCATTGACCTCAATCTTCGTTGAGGTCCTACGGTGAAAACATGAGTTTGGAAACGGTCGCCCGCCAGTCGCTGTACCGGCAGACGCACGCAAAGGGCGGTGATCTGCACTCCTTGGCCGACCGCCGGCTGCTGGCCCGGATCTGGCGCTTCGCGGCGCGCCACCATCGCCGGCTGGCGGTGTTCGTCGGCGTCAGCGTCATCGGTGCGGCGCTGACAGTGGCGACCCCGCTGTTGGCCGGGCGCGTGGTGGACGAGATCACCGGCGCGGGCAGTGCCGGGGTGGTCGTCGCCCTGGCGGCCGTCATCGCGGTGGTCGCGCTCGCCGAGGCCGGGGTCGCGTTGCTCACCCGGTGGCTGTCGTCGACCATCGGCGAGGGCCTGATTCTCGACCTGCGCACCGCGGTGTTCGATCACGTGCAGCGCATGCCTGTCGCGTTCTTCACCCGCACCCGTACCGGCGCGCTGGTGAGCCGGCTCGGCAACGACGTGATGGGCGCCCAGCGCGCGTTCTCCGACACGCTGTCCGGGGTGGTGTCCAACCTCGTGACCCTGACGTTGACCCTGGCGGTGATGCTGGGTATTTCGTGGCAGATCACGCTGGCCGCGCTGGTGGTGTTGCCGCTGTTCCTGATTCCCGCGCGGCGGATCGGCGCGGCGATGGCGCGGCTCTCGCGCGAGGCCGCGGCGCACAACGCGACGATGAACACCCAGATGACCGAGCGGTTCTCGGCGCCGGGGGCGACGCTGGTGAAGCTGTTCGGCGACACCGCGGCCGAGTCCCGAGAGTTCGCGGTGCGGGCCGGGCGCGTGCGCGACATCGGGGTCCGCACCGCGATGCTGCAGTCGACGTTCATGAACTCGCTGACGCTGATGTCGGCGCTGGCGCTGGCGCTGGTCTACGGCCTGGGCGGCGCACTCGCCCTCGGTGGTCATCTGCAGGCCGGCGAGATCGTGGCGCTGGCCCTGTTGCTGACCCGGCTCTACGCGCCGCTGACGGCGCTGGCCAACGCGCGCGTCGAGATCGCCACCGCGTTGGTCAGTTTCGAGAGGGTGTTCGAGGTGCTGGATCTGGTCCCGCTGATCCGGGAACGCTCCGGCGCGGTCGAGGTGCCGCGCGGTCCGATGACCGTGGAGTTCGACGACGTGCGGTTCTCATATCCGTCCGCTGATCAGGTGTCGCTGGCCTCCCTGGAGGAGGTCGCCGAACTGGACGACCGCGGCGGTGAGGAAGTGCTGCACGGCATTTCGTTTACGGCGGGGGCTGGGCAGGTGGTCGCGCTGGTCGGGTCCTCGGGTGCGGGTAAGTCCACGATCGCGTCGCTGGTGGCGCGCCTGTACGACGTCCAGGGCGGTGCGATCCGCCTCAACGGCGTCGACATCCGTGACGTGACGTTCGCGTCGTTGAAGGACACCGTCGGGATGGTCACCCAGGACGGTCACCTGTTCCACGAGTCGATTCGGGCGAACCTCACGCTGGCCGCTCCGGACGCAACCGATGACCAGCTCTGGGCGGCCCTGCGGCGGGCGCGACTCGACGACGTCGTGGCGGCCATGCCCGACGGGCTCGACACCGTGGTCGGGGAGCGCGGCTACCGGCTTTCCGGTGGGCAGCGGCAGCGACTGACGATCGCGCGGGTGTTGCTGGCCTCTCCGCAGGTGGTGATCCTCGACGAGGCCACCGCGTCGCTGGACTCGGAGTCCGAGGCCGCGGTGCAGGCCGCGCTGGCCGAGGCGCTGGCCGGCCGGACGTCGATCGTGATCGCCCACCGGCTGTCCACGGTCCGCGCTGCGGATCTGATCCTCGTCGTCGAGGACGGCCGCATCGTTGAGCGCGGCGATCATCAGGAACTACTGGTCCGCGGCGGCCGCTACGCCGAGCTGTATCGCACCCAATTCGGCACCGACCGCCGAAATTGCGTTCCAGCGGGCCCTCACTCGAACTTTCGCTGCCGGAATGCAGGTTCGGCGCGGGCGGAGCGCGACTTAACCACTTGCCCGCAATGGGAAGATGCTCTAAGTGGCTGACACCCGAGAATCTCTGCATGCGGCGCCCGCGATCGGGGCGCCGCCGAAGCGGGTGAAGCCGAGTTCGGACCTTTGGCGGATGCTTCCGTATCTGTTGCCGTATCGGGGCCGCTGGATCGTGATGATCGTCGTCGCGCTGGCCAGCCTCGCGGCCACCATCTCGATCCCGTTGATGACCAAGGCCGTGATCGACGGTCCGGTGCGTCATCAGGATCAGCAGGGCCTGTGGCTGGTCGGCGCGGCGGCGGTCGCTGTCGGCGTGACCGAGGCTGTGCTGTGGTTCATCCGGCGGTGGCTGGTGGCCCGCGCGACGATGGGCGTGGAAGCCGACATCCGCAAACAGCTCTACGCGCGGTTGCAGATCCTGCCGATGTCGTTCCACGGCCGCTGGCAGTCCGGCCAGTTGCTGTCGCGGATCATGAACGACCTGAGCACGATTCGCCGGTTCATGTCGTTCGGCCTGATCTTCCTGATGCTCAACGTCCTTCAGATCACCGTCGTCACCGCGATCTTGCTGGCGATGTACTGGCCGCTGGGCGTGGTGGTGCTGGTGTCGATCGTGCCGATCACGGTGACGGTGCTGCATTTCCAGCAGGAGTACACCCGGCTGTCGCGGCTGGCGCAGGATCAGGCCGGCCACGTGGCCACCCACGTGGAGGAGGCCGCGCTGGGCCTGCGCGTGGTCAAGTCGTTCGGTCGTGAGGACTACGTCTACGAGCGGTTCGACGAGCAGCTCACCGGCCTCTACGACACGCAGGTCGGCCGGGTGTCGGTGTCGGCGAAGTTCTGGACGCTGCTGGAGATCATCCCGAACCTGACCCTGATCGTCGTGCTCGGCTTCGGCGCGTACGCCGCAGGAAACGGCTCGGTGACGATGGGCACCCTGGTCGCGTTCATCACGATGATGCTGTCGCTGGTGTGGCCGATCGCGTCGCTGGGTTTCCTGCTGTCGATGACCCAGGAGTCGTTCACCGCGGCCAACCGGATCGCCGAGATCTTCGACGCGCCATTGGAGATCACCGACGGTCCGCGCACGCAGGCACCGCGGGGCGGCCGGTTGGAACTCGTCGACGTCGGGTTTCGCTTCCCGGACGCGGCGCCCGACAGTTGGGCTCTGCGCCACGTGAACGTCACCGTCGAAGCGGGGGAGACTCTGGCGCTGGTCGGTGCGACGGGGTCGGGCAAGTCGGTCCTGGTCGGGCTGCTGTCGCGGCTCTACGACGTCAGCGAGGGTGAGATTCGCGTCGACGGCCGGGACATCCGCGAGCTGTCGCTGGACGCACTGCGCCGGACGGTGGCCACCGCGTTCGAGGATCCGACGTTGTTCTCGATGTCGGTCGCCGAGAACCTCCGGCTGGGCCGGCCCCGAGAAGATCCAGCGGCCGACGACGAGTTGGGCCAAGCCGTCGAGATCGCGGCCGCGCAGTTCGTCTACGACCTGCCGTTCGGTCTGGACACCCGCATCGGCGAGCAGGGAATGAGTCTGTCGGGTGGTCAGCGCCAACGCCTTTCGCTGGCCCGGGCGATCCTGGCCGGTCCGCGGATCCTGGTTCTCGACGACACGCTTTCGGCCCTCGACGTGCACACCGAGGCGGTGGTCGAGGAGGCACTGCGCCGAGTGCTGCACGAGGTGACCGGCGTCGTGGTGGCCCATCGGGCCTCGACGGTGCTGCTCGCCGACCGGGTCGCGCTGCTGCAGAACGGCACCATCACGCACGTCGGCACGCACGCTGACCTCCTCTCCCGGGTACCCGAGTACCGCTATCTGCTGGCCGCCGACGACGAGCTCGACGACGGCAGCGAACGCGAATGTGATTGGGCCGATGAGCGTCTGCGTGACGAGCAGATGATCGAACGAGAAGAGCGCGCCCGGCTCGACGGCGACGACGAATGCGCCCGCGTGGACCAGGAAGTCCTGGGGAGGCGCAGATGAGCACCGCCGACTGGCGTGGAAAGTTCGACGAGCAGGCCGATCTCCCGATCGACGAATCGGTGCCGCGCCGACGTGAGGCCCGGTCGCTGCTGTACACGTTGCTGTATCCCTACCGGTGGGTGGTCGCCGTGCTCGCGATCGTCGTGGTGGTGGAAAACGCTGCACGTCTTTCGGTTCCGCTTCTGGTGCAGAAGGGCATCGACGACGGCATCCCGCCGCTGCTCGAAGGCGGGACCGCGACCACCCTGCTGACCATCGTGGCGGGCCTGTGCGGTGTGGTCGTGGTCCAGGCCACCAGTCGGATGTACTTCCTGCGCCGATCGGGCCGGACCGGGCAGAAGGTGCTGCTCGAACTGCGTCGCCGGGTGTTCCGCCATTTCGCCCGCCTGGACATCGCGTTCCACGACCGCTACACCTCCGGCCGGGTGGTGAGCCGCTCCACCAACGACGTCGAGGCCATTCAGGACATGCTGGAAACCGGCTTCGACAGCCTGATCACCGCGGTGCTCACGCTGGTCGGCACCGCGGTGCTGCTGGTGGTCCTCGACGTCAAGCTCGGCCTGATGTGCCTGGTGGCGTTCCCGATCCTGGTGCTGCTCGTGTTGTGGTTCCGGCGGGAGTCGTCGAAGGCCTACCGCGAGGTCCGGGAGATCTCCGCGCTGGTCATCGTGCAGTTCGTCGAAACCATGACGGGCATCAAGGCGGTGCAGGCCTACCGCCGCGAGCCACGCAACCAGGAGATCTTCGAGGACGTCGCCGACCGTTACCGCGTGATCAACGAGAAGACGTTCAAGCTGCTGGCCGTCTTCATGCCGGGCGTCAAGCTCGTCGGCAACCTCACCACCGGTGTGGTGCTGCTCTATGGCGGTTACCGGGTCCTGCACGGCGAGATGACGATCGGCACCTTGGCAGCGTTCCTGCTCTACCTGCGGATGTTCTTCGAGCCGATGCAGGAGATCTCACAGTTCTTCAACACCTTTCAGTCCGCGGCCTCGGCCTTGGAGAAGCTGGCCGGCGTGCTCGCCGAGAAGCCGGGTATCAGCGACCCCGCCAGCCCGGTCGAACTCGGCGACGTGCGCGGCGAGATCGCCTTCTGCGGCGTGAAATTCGAGTACGTACAGGGACGCCCGGTGCTTCCCGGGCTGGATCTGGTGATTCCCGCCGGGCAGACCGTCGCGCTCGTCGGCACCACCGGTGCCGGCAAGACCACGATCGCGAAACTCATCACCCGGTTCTACGACCCGGTGGCCGGAACGGTCACGCTGGACGGGGTCGACCTGCGTGACGTGGCGCAGACCGATCTGCGCCGCCATGTGGTGATGGTGACGCAGGAGAACTTCATGTTCGGCGGCACGATCGCCGACAACATCCGGTTCGGGAGACCCGAGGCCACCGATGACGAGGTGCGGGACGCGGCCCGCGCGGTCGGGGCGCACACCTTCATCGAAGCGTTGCCCGACGGCTACGGCACCGACGTCGCCAAACGCGGTGGACGGCTGTCGGCCGGGCAGCGCCAGCTCGTCGCATTCGCACGGGCCTTCCTGGCCGATCCCGCGGTGCTGATCCTGGACGAGGCGACCTCCTCGCTGGACATCCCGAGTGAACGGATGGTGCAGCGAGCCCTGGAAACGGTGCTGGCCGACCGGACCGCGGTGGTGATCGCCCACCGGCTGTCGACGGTGCAGATCGCCGATCGGGTGTTGGTGCTCGAGCACGGTCGCGTCGTCGAGGACGGGGCACCGATGGATCTCACGGCCCGCGACGACGGGCATTACGCGGCGTTGCACCGGTCCTGGGTGCAGTCACTGGCGTAGCGGGCACCGTCCGGAGTTCACCGAAATCCTTCCATCTGGCAACACCCGACCCTAGCCCGGATTTTTCGTGGTAATTGGTGTGGGCTCGGTTTGATGTCGAGTTATGTTGCTGGGTAGTGGGTTTCGTGTGGTGGCGTGGTTGATCGGTCCCGTGTCGCCGGGCGGGCGGGCTTTCCAGG
>NZ_JBTBFV010000042.1:0-45595 GCF_054786995.1 Mycobacterium sp. ZZG | reverse complement strand
ATTCCGACGAGCAAAGGACCCAGGAGCACCGGCGAGACGCAACGCCGGAACCCCAGGCCGCCCACGTCAGAACCGCCCACCCACGCCACGAAAAGACCTCAACTACCCGCCACGTGAAAGATCGAGGTTAGGGGCGGACCGCGACCCCGATCGCGAACTCGGCCGCCGGCGTCGGCACCCACTTCGGGAACGCCCACTCCCGCTTGGCCCCGTCGACGCGGAATCCCGCGCCGACGATGGTGTCTTCGGTGTGGCGGTGGGTGTGGCAGTTGCCGAGCAGCCGCGGCCACAGCGTCGCGTCGGCGACCCGCTGCAGCCGCGCGCGGGCGCCCGTTCCCGCCACGTGTTCCAGGTAGCGCAGCTGTCCACCCGGACGCAGCATGGAGAACAGCTGGGCCACAACGGCTTCCGGGTCATCGACCGAGCACAGCACCAGCGAGCAGACCACGGCGTTGAACGGTTCGGCGTCGGCGAACCGTTCGACGACGTCGGTGCTCACCACGATAGGCACCGTCGCGCGGACAGCCGCCTGCTGCGCAACCGCGGCCAGCCGGCGTTCGGGTTCCACGGCCACCACCTCGGTGACGGTGTCGGGGTAGAACGCGAAGTTCGATCCCGTGCCCGCCCCGACCTCAAGGACTCGTCCGCTGAGCCCGGCCAGGTTCGCGCGGCGCATCGCGCGCAGCGATTCGGGTTCACGCGAGGCCAACGCCGTCCACAGCCGCGCGAAGAACGGGTTATCCACGGTTTCGCTCATCAACCACCCCTTTCAACCAGGTCATGATGTCCTGCGGTGAGTCGTCCGGCCTGATCGCCCCGGAGATGACGTGACCGCAGCACACCGCCCGCATCAGGCCGTCGGCGAACTGTTCGACATCTCCCCAGGGCAGGTAGGGGCGGGAGATCAGCATCGCCGCGATGCCGTGGACGGCGGTCCACAGTTGCAGCGCCAGCCGCGTCGGGTCCCCCGGCGGGTAGATCCCCTCGGCGATCAGCGCCTGCACCGTCGCGCGCAGGTGCCCGAACGCCGAGCTGTTCAGGGCGAGGTCGACGTCGCTGCCGGGGCTGCCATGCCCGAGCATCGCGATCCGGTACAGCACGGGCGTTTTCATCGCGAATCGCAGATACGCCATGCCCTGGGAGCGCAACACGTCGAACGCCGAGACGTACGCACCGGCCACGGTCTGCATCTCTTCGTCGAGTTTTTCGAAGTATTGGCTGCACACCGCGTGCAGGAGAGCGGTCTTGTCGGCGAAGTGCAGGTAGATCGACGGCGGTGTGACCCCGACACGGTCGGCCACGGACCGAATGGAGACCACCTTCTCGTCTCCGGTTTCGAGCAGCAGTTCGGTTGCGGCGTCCAGGATCTCAGTGCGCAGTTGATCACCGGCGCCGCGGGGTGCGCGGTGCCGGCGGCGCGGTGACGCGTTCGGATCAGCCATTCTCTTTCCCGGTTGCGACCGGTTCCGGGCGCGAGGCGGGGACGCCCACGTCGTCCAGGGTCTCACTGAACCCGATGCGTTCATGCAATTTCGCCAATGGTTTCGGCGCCCACCAGTTCCATCGGCCCAGCACATGCATGAACGCGGGCACCAGCAGCATCCGTACCAGCGTGGCGTCCGCAAGGATCGCCAGGGTCAGACCGACCCCGAACATCCGCATGAACGCGACCTGGGCGGCGATCAGCGCCGCAAACGAGATCGACATGACCAGCGCCGCGGCGGTGACCACCCGGCCGGTGCGTGCCAGTCCGAGCGCCACGCTTTCGTCGCTGCCTTCGGCGGTCGTCGAGCCCGATGCCAGCCAGTACTCACGGATCCGGGAGACCAGGAACACCTCATAGTCCATCGACAGACCGAACGCGATGCAGAACAACAGCACCGGCATGGTCGCGACGAGGGTCCCGGTGGGAGTGGTTCCGAGCGCGCCCAGGTGACCTTCCTGGAAGATCCACACCAGCGCACCGAACGCAGCGGTCAACGACAAGATGTTGAGCACCAACGCTTTCAGCGGCAATACCACACTGCCGGTGAGCAGGAACAGCAACACGAACGTGATGGCTGCGATCACGCCGAGCACGGTGGGCAGCCGCGAGGTGATGGCGTCGGAACTGTCCCTGTTGATCTGAGCCAGGCCGGTCAGCAGTACCTGCTGGCCATCGGGCGCGGCGACGCCGTGCAACCGGTCCAGCTGGACCTCCGACGCATCGGTGAACAACGGCGCGGTACTTCCGATGGTCAGGAACGCACTGCCGTCGGCGATTCCGGTGGCCGCCGACGGCGGACCCACCCTGACCCCGTCGACGAACGTGCCGCCGGGCGAGGACACCGAGGACACGTCCTGAACGCGGGACAGTTCGGCGGCGTAATCGTAGAGCGCTTCGGGGTGCAGACCCTCGGTGTCGGGCAGCACCACAACGACATTGGTCGACGAGTCGACGGCGAAGTCGGTGCGCAGTTCGTCGCCGAGCTGGCGCGCCGAGGCACTCTCCGGCAGCACCCGGTCGTCGGGGAATCCCCAATTGGCGCCGAGGAACGGGGCGCCCAGCACCAGCAGCAGCGCGACGACAGCGGCGCCGATCGGAATCGACCGCCGCATCACGAATTTCGTCGACCGGTACCAGAACATCTGCTCGATCGGTTTGGCCACCGGTTCCGGCCGGCGGAACACCCGCCGGAACAGGCGCCGCACATCCAGCGAGTCGAGCCGGTCCCCGGCGACCACGATCGCCGCCGGTGCGATCAGGATGGCCGCCACCGCGGCGAAGCCGACCACGGCGATGCCCGCATACGCGAACGACTTCAGGAAGTACATCGGGAACAGCACCATCGCCACCATCGACAGCGCGACGGTCATGGCGGAGAACAGCACGGTGCGGCCCGCGGTCATCATGGTGCGCACCAGCGCCGTATCGCGGTCGTGTCCTTCGGAGAGCTCGTCGCGGTAGCGGCTGATGATCAGCAGGGTGTAGTCGATCGCCAGCGCCAGACCCATCGCGATCGTCAAGTTCAGCGCGAAGATCGACACATCGGTGACCATGGTGACGGCGCGCAGCACCGCCATCGACCCGAGGATCGCGAACGCACCGACCGCCAACGGCAGCGCGGCCGCGAGCAGGCCGCCGAACACCCAGACCAGCACGACAAAGCTCAGCGGAATCGCGATGGACTCCATCATCAGCAGGTCTTTTTCGCTCTGCGCGTTGATCTGGACATAAGTCATCGCGACACCGCCCGCGTTCACCGAGACGCCGTCGCGGTCGTAAACCAACTCTTCGGCCAGCGCCTTGGCGTGCTTCTGCGCCTCACTCTCACCGCCGGTGATCCCGGCGACGATCAGCCCGGTCCTGCCGTCCTCGCTGATCAGAGCCGGAGCCGCCGAAGGCGGGGCCGTCCACGCCGACGTCACCGATACGACGTGAGGGGAGGCCGCCAACCGGTCGGCCAGGTCGGTGCCCACGCTGCGTGCCGACGGACTGTCAGCGCCCTCGGCCGAGGTGTCGTCGGTGACGCTGATCAGCATCTCCATGTCACCCTGATCGAACTTGTCGACGAGCACCTGGGTGGCGCGCGCCGACTCCGACGTGGGGTCCTGGAAGCCACCGGCCGACAGGTGCCGGGCCACCGGCGCGCCGAAGATGCCGCAGGCCACCATGACCAGCAGTGCGATGACGAGAACGCGGCGCGGTGCCGCGATGGCCAGTGAAGCGATGCGGTGCAGCACGGTGACCCTTCCCCAGGATTATCGCCGCTAAGTTATCAGCGGTAACTTCAGTCGGTCAACGGGTCGGCGATGAATTCCGCGACCGCATGCGGTCAACCTGTTCATGAGCACGAAGCCCACCCGGAAGCCCCGCAACCCGCTACCGTCAGCGTCGATGACCGAACGCCCCAGCCCGATCGCCGGCTCCGCCGACAGCAGCCCGATCGCCGGCTCCGCCGACGTCGGCCTCCTCATCCTTCGCCTCGGCATCGGCGCGGCCCTCCTGCAGGCCGGCCTGATCAAGGTCTCCGACTTCCCCATGACGGTGCAATTCATGGGCGACGCCGGCTGGCGGCTGCCGGCGTTCGCGGCGTTCATGGTCACCGCCACCGAGACGATCAGCGGCATCGCACTGCTGCTTGGCGTGCTCACGCCGCTGGCCGGCTGCGCCGCACTCGGCGTGATGCTGTGCGCCTGGGCGGTCAATGTGTCCGGCGCGGCGTTCTGGTCCGAACCGTTCAACGTGCCGTTCCTGCTCGGCCTCGGGGCGGCCACGCTGATCTTCACCGGCGCGGGCCGGTACTCCGTCGACCATCGCATGCTGAGCCGCATCGTCTGGTCCACCCGGGTCAGGGTGGCGCTGGTCGCACTCGCGTTCGTCGTCGCCGTACTGACCTGGGTCGCGCTGTACGGCGTCAATCCGATCCACTTCACCGCACCACCCGCACCGGCGGGACCGTGAGCTACCCGCCGGTAGGCAACGAACCTACCCGGCGGTAAGAATTGCCACAGTTTTCCGATACGAGGCTCAAAGATTCCTTAGAGCCCGTGGTTACTGTTCAGTACATGTGGATCGACGACACCAGTGCTGATGTCATCAAGGTTGATTTCGACGCTCTCTACCACGGCGATGTCCTGGTCGAGGGGTTGACCTCCGAGCAGCTCGACGACGAGCAGGTTCTGCCCACCGCGGTGTGAAAGAACGCGCGCCCTCACGGGCGCGCGTCCCTGCGTTATCGAGTTTGCCCGACGCCCGGGCACCTCGGGCGAACCCGAGGTGCGTCCGGGCGATCCGGCGATCACACCCGCTGCGCTGCAGGCATGACCATTTCTGCGAGACGGTTCGAGATCAGATCCTCCGCCTCCCCGACAATGCGGGCGACCAGGTCGCCGACGGTGGGGATGTCGTTGATCAGGCCCATGGCGGTTCCGACGGTCCAGATGCCGGCGTCGATGTCGCCGTCGTCGAACACCTTGCGGCCACGTACTCCGGCCACCAAATCCTTGACGTCCTCGAACTGACCGCCCTCGGCGAGGATCTGCACCACCTCACGCGAGACCACGTTGGACGCCACCCGCGCGGTGTTGTGCAAGCTGCGGAAGATCAACTCCGTGCCCCGCTCGTCCCCGGCCACGATCGCTTCCTTGACGTTCTGGTGGATGCACGACTCGACCGTGCACATGAAGCGCGACCCCATGTTGATGCCGTCGGCACCCAGCGCCAGCGCCGCGGCCAGACCACGCCCGTCGGCGAACCCGCCCGAGGCGATCATCGGGATCTCGATCTTGTCGGCCGCCGCCGGGATCAGCACCAGTCCGGGCACGTCGTCCTCACCCGGATGCCCCGCGCACTCGAACCCGTCGATGCTGATGCCGTCCACACCCAGGGACTGGGCCTTGACCGCATGCCGCACCGAGGTGCACTTGTGCAGCACCTTGATGCCGTTGTCGTGGAACATCGGCAGGTGCGGCGCCGGGTTGGAGCCCGCGGTCTCGACGATCTTGATACCTGCGTCGACGATCACCTGACGGTATTCGTCGTACGGCGGCGGGTTGATCGCCGGCAGGATCGTCAGGTTGACCCCGAACGGCTTGTCGGTCAGATCCCGCGTCTTGGCGATCTCGTTGGCCAGGTCCGCCGGCGTCGGCTGTGTCAGCGCGGTGATGAAACCCAGCGCCCCTGCATTCGCCACGGCTGCAACGAGTTCCGCGCGACCCACCCACTGCATACCGCCCTGAGCGATCGGGTGCTCGACCCCGAACGTCTCGGTGAACTTCGTCTTCAGACTCATCGGTGCCTCTCGCTCTTCGCGCAAGCGCTCATCGGTGCTCCTCGCTCTTCGCGCAAGCGCTCATCGGGGCGCCATCCGGATCGCGCCGTCGAGGCGGATCGTCTCACCGTTGAGCATCGGGTTCTCGACGATGTGCACCGCCAGGGCGCCGTACTCGTCGGGGTCGCCCAGGCGCGCGGGATGCGGCACCTGCTTGCCCAGCGACGCCTGCGCCTCCTCGGGCAGCGAGCCCAGCAGCGGGGTCTTGAACAGTCCCGGCGCGATCGTGCAGACGCGGATCAGCTCGCGCGAGAGATCACGGGCGATCGGCAGGGTCATGCCGACGACGCCACCCTTGGACGCCGAGTACGCCGCCTGGCCGATCTGACCCTCGAACGCGGCCACCGACGCGGTGTTGATGATGACGCCGCGCTCACCGTTGATCGGCTCGGTCTTGGCAATCCGCTCGGCGCTCAGCCGCAGCACGTTGAAGGAGCCGATCAGGTTGACCTCGACGACCTTCTTGAACCCGTCGAGCGGGAACGGGCCGTCCTTGCCCAGCGTCTTGGCGGCGTTGCCGATGCCCGCGCAGTTGACGTCGATACGCAGCGGGCCCATCTCCTCGGCGGCGTCCAGCGCGGCGCTCACCTGCTCCGGGTCGGTGACATTGGCCTCGACGAACTTCGCGCGCGAGCCGAGCGCGGAGACGGCCTCCTCGCCCTTGAGGTCGATGACCACCACCGAGGCGCCCCGGTCCAGCAGCCGCTTCGTGGTCGCCAGACCGAGACCGGAAGCACCTCCGGTGACGACGGCTACGGCGTCTTTGATCTCCACAAAACCAGTCCTTTCCTGACCTTGACTTTGACTAAATCCATTCCTGCAGAACAGCTTCGGTGTCCGCGCCGGGTACCCCAGGGGGCTTCGGGGCGGATGGCACACTGCGCGAGAACCGCGGCGCGGGTGCGGGGTAGAGCGAACCGTTCTCCGAGTAGAAGGTGTTGCGCTCGGTGTTGTGCGGTTCGGACTCCACCTCGGCGAACGACAGCACCGGCGTCACGCAGGCGTCGGTGCCGGAGAACACCTCGGCCCAGTGGTCGCGGTCGTGGGCGGCGATCGCCTTGGTGAAGGCTTCTTTGAGCTCCGGCCAGCGGCTCATGTCGTTCTGGTCGGGCAGGTCGACACCTTCGAGACCGATGCCCTTGAGGAACTCGGCGTAGAACTGCGGTTCGATGCAGCCCACCGCAATGTGGCGCCCGTCGGAGCATTCGTAGGTGTCGTAGTACGGCGCGCCGGTGTCGAGCATGTTCACGCCGCGTTCGTCGCTCCACATGCCCATGCCGCGGAACGCCCACATCATCATCGACAACACGCTGGAGCCGTCCACCATCGCGGCGTCGACCACCTGGCCCTTGCCCGAGCGTTCCCGCTCGTACAGCGCCGACAACACCCCGACCAGAAGGAACATCGATCCGCCACCGAAGTCGCCGACGAGGTTCAGCGGCGGCACCGGCCGCTCCCCGGCCCGGCCGATCGCGTGCAGCGCACCGTTGAGCGAGATGTAGTTGATGTCGTGGCCGGCCTGCTGGGCGCGAGGGCCGTCCTGGCCCCAGCCGGTCATCCGCGCGTAGATCAGCTTCTCGTTGACCTTCGCGCAGTCCGCCGGACCGAGCCCCAGCCGTTCGGTGACCCCGGGCCGGAACCCCTCGATCAGCACGTCGGCCTTCGCGATCAGCCTCAGGACCATGTCGCGGTCCTCTTCGCTCTTCAGGTTCGCCGCCACCGACCGGCGGTTGCGCAGCAGGTAGTCGCCACCTGGTTTGGTCGCCGGGCCGGGGCCCTTACCTGGGCGTTCGATGCGCACCACATCGGCACCGAGGTCGCCGAGGATCATTGCCGCATGGGGTCCGGGGCCGATGCCGGCCAGCTCCACAACTCGAAGTCCCTGTAGTGGTCCAGCCATGCCCTGACCGCCCTTCGTGAGTATCGCTCGGTTGACCGCGACATAGCTTACTTGTATAACCAAGTCGACCGGCCACGGGGCTTCAGCAGTCACCGAAGGCCCCAATGAAGGGGACATTCATGACCACCACCGACCCGAGCACCGACGTCTACCAAGGCATCGACGACCTGACCGTCGGCCTCGACGGCGGCATCCTCGCCATCACGCTGAACCGCCCGGAGAGCCTGAACTCACTCACTGCGCCGATGTTGCAGACGCTGGCCTCGACGCTGGAACGCGCCGCCACCGATCCTCGGGTGCGCGTCGTGCGCCTCGGCGGCGCGGGCCGCGGCTTCTGCTCGGGGGCGGGAATCAGCGAAGAAGACCACGCTAATCCGGGCGCGGCGGGAACGCCGGCCGACGTGCTCGACGCCGCGAACCGCTGCATCCGCGCGATCGCCGCGCTGCCCCAGCCCGCGGTCGCGATCGTGCAGGGCGCGGCAGCCGGGGTGGGTGTCTCGCTGGCCATGGCGTGCGACGTCGTACTCGCTTCCGAGAAGGCGTTTTTCATGCTGGCCTTCACCAAGATCGGCCTGATGCCCGACGGCGGGGCCTCGGCGTTGATCGCGGCGGCGGTGGGTCGCATCCGTGCGATGCGGATGGCGCTGCTGGCCGAACGCCTCTCGGCCGACGAGGCCTACGGCTGGGGCCTGGTGAGCGCCGTGTTCCCGGCTGCGGACTTCGACGGCGAGGTCGACAAGGTGATCGGCACCCTGGTGTCCGGGCCGGCCGTGGCATTGCGCAAGACCAAGGACGCGATCAACGCCGCGACGCTGTTCGAACTGGACGGTGCGCTCGAGCGGGAGAAGACCGGACAGCTGATCCTGCTGGAGTCCAACGATTTCCGCGAGGGCACCAAGGCATTCCAGCAGCGCCGCCCGGCGACGTTCACCGACTCATAACCCTTCACTTCGCCGAAATCGCATTCCACGCGCGTCAAGTCGTGAAAAGCGCGCGTGGAATGCGATTTCGGCGGTAGAAAATGGTTCGACGCATCCCGTGCTCGTCGGCGACCATCGATCGGTGAGCACGAAGTACGAGACCGGGCGCGACAGCGCACGATCGGGGCCGGAGCAGCCGGTGGCCCCCGCCGGCTGGCGGGTGCTCGCGCCGTTCCGCTTCCGCGAGTACCGCCTGCTCATCGCGGCGGTGTCGCTGTCCATCTTCGCCGAGGGCATGTGGGCCGTGGTGATGGCGCTGCAGGTCATCGAGCTGTCCAACGACCCCACCTCGCTGTCGCTGGTCGCGACGTGCCTTGGCGCGGGACTGGTCGCGTTCGTGCTGGTCGGCGGCCTGGCCGCTGACCGGCTGAGCCAGCGCGGGATCATCATCGTGGTCGCGACGGTCAACACGGTCGTGGTGTCGACCGTCGCCGCGCTCGGACTTGTTGGGGCACTACGGATCTGGCACATGGCGGTGGCAGCCGCGGCACTGGGCATCGCGGCGGCGTTCTTCTTCCCGGCGTACAGCGCGATTCTGCCGAGGATTCTGCCCGCCGAGCAGCTGCTGGCCGCCAACGGTGTCGAAGGGGTGGTCCGGCCGGTGTTCCAGCGCGCGGTGGGTCCCGCGGTGGCCGGGCTGGTGGTCGGCGCGACAGTGCCGGCGACGGGTGCGGTCATGGTGGCCATGCTGTTCGCGGTCGGTCTGGGCCTGCTGCTGTTCACCCGGCCGGCACCGAGAGATCCCGGCCCGGTAGAAGTTTCGCGCCCGAATCTGCTGCGGGACCTGCGCGAGGGTTGGGTGTTCGTGCTGCGCACCCCGTGGCTGCTGTGGACGCTGCTGTTCGCCAGCATGTTCGTGCTCGTCGTGCTCGGACCGATCGAGGTGCTGCTGCCCTTCCTGGTGCAGAACCGCTTCACCCACGGTGCGCAGACCTACGGATTCATCCTGGCGTTCTTCGGGATGGGCAGTGCACTGGGCGCGCTTTCGGTGTCGTCGCGGCGACTGCCGCGCCGGTATCTGACGGTGATGATGACGATGTGGGGCCTGGGCTCGGTCCCGCTGGTGATCGTCGGTGTCACGTCGTCGTTCCCTCTGATGGCCGCGGCGACGTTCGTTGTCGGCGTCACCGATGGCGCCGGGATGGTCATCTGGGGCACCCTGCTTCAGCGCCGGGTGCCGCCCGAGATGCTGGGCCGGGTGTCGAGCCTCGACTTCTTCGTGTCCCTGGCGTTCATGCCGGTGTCGTTCGCGATCGTCGGCCCGCTGTCGAAAGTCGTTCCGATGGAAGCGATCTTCCTGGCCGCGGGCGTGGCACCGGTGCTGCTGGCCGCGGTGGCACTGCGGGCCGCGCGGATGCGACAGGACGAACTGGCCCACCCGCTGAGCTAAGGCGCTGCGGTGAGGATGCGCGGACCGTCCTCGGTGACGGCGATGGTGTGCTCGGAGTGCGCGGTGCGGGAGCCGTCGGCCGACCGCAGGGTCCAGCCGTCGTCGTCGACGGTCAGGCGCCGTGTGCCCCGCGCCCACCACGGCTCCAGCGCCAGCGTCAGTCCCGGGCGCAGCCTCATCCCGCGTCCGCGGTTTCCGCGGTTGGGGACGTGCGGGTCCTCGTGCATGGTGCGGCCGAGTCCGTGGCCGCCGAAGTCGGTGTTGACGGCGTACCCCTCGGCAGCCGCGACCTCGCCGATGGCCGCCGAGATGTCGCCGAGGTGCCCGCCGGGGACCGCGGCAGCGATGCCCGCGCTCAGCGCGCGCCGGGTGGAGTCGACCAGCGCGGCGTCCGCTGGGTCGACGCGCTCACCGACGATCACGGTGACCGCCGCGTCGGCGACCCAGCCGTCGATCGACACCGCGAAGTCCATGCTCAGCACGTCGCCGTCGGCGAGCCCATAGTCGTGTGGAAGTCCGTGCAGCACAGCGTCGTTGACCGATAGGCAGATGACGTTGCGGAAGGGTCCGCGACCGAACGACGGTGCGTAGTCCCAATAGCAGGACGTCGCGCCGCGCTCGTCGACGAGCGCCCTGGCCCGGTGTTCGAGCTGCATCAGGTTGACACCCGGCTCGGCCTCACCGCTCAGTGTCTGCAGGGTGCGGGCGACGAATTCGCCGGTGACCGCCATCTTGTCGATCTCTTTGGCGGTCTTGAGTTCGATCATGCGCTGCTCCGTCGTGTCGGTATTTTTATACCGCCACGGTAGCAGGCGCGGTATTTGAATACCGTTATGCTGTGCGGCATGGTCCGCGTACCGCTGAGTCCCGAACAGATCCGCGCCGGTCAACGCCTCGGCGCGCTACTGAGAACGGCACGGGCGGGCCGCGCCCCCGAGGGCGTGGCCCGGGCCGCGGGGATCTCCCCGGAGACGCTGCGCAAGATCGAGGTGGGCAGGATGCCGAGCCCGAGCTTCGGCACTGTGGTCGGACTGTGCGACGCACTCGGTCTGCCGTTGCAGCGGGCGGTCGAGGTGTGGCGCGGCGCCGATGCGCAGGACGCCGACGAACAACTGGCGATCTGAGCTACACCCCGAACATCGGCGGCAACGCCAGCACCATCACCAGCCCCCAGAAGAAGTGCGTCAACATCGGGGCGAGCACTCCCCCGGTGGCGCGCCGCAGCAGCGCGCACACAGTGCCCAGGATGATCGCGGCGAAGCCCAGCATCGGGTTGCCGGTGGTGGCCGCCGTCGCGATGACGTAGAGCACCGTCGAGACGATCACCGGATGGTATTTGAGCAGTGCGGTGTACACCGCGCCGCGGAAGAACATCTCCTCGGCCAGCCCGTTGATCACCGTGATGAAGATGATCAGGTACAGCGGGCCGGCGTTCGAGTACTGCAGGACTTCGCGGATGTAGTCGTTGACGCCGGGGATCTCGCGCACCACCAGACCGCCGAGCACGAAGATGCCGCCGAGAAGCAGCCCAACCGCGGTTCCGGTGATGACGGGCCGCTGGTTGCGGCCGCGGACACAGACGTGGCCCATGTGCAGCGGGCCCGAAGCGAAAGCGCCCGCTGCCCACACGCCGGCGAGTGCGAGGGTGAGCCAGATGAAGGTCTCGTCGCCGGGCGGCCGGCTCAGCGAGTAGCCCAGCAGTGCCGCGCCGATCAGCAGGACGACGCCGACCACCCATTTGCGTTTGCCGACGACCGACGGTGGCTCGTTGTACGGCGGAGCCTTCCTGCGCGCGATCTTGCGCAACTCGCCGGCCCAACCCACCTCGGCGCTCACGCCGTACTCACCCTGGGCACCAGTCCGAGCACGGTGTCCAGCCCGGTGCGCACGGCCGCCGCGACCGGACCCGGGACGAAACAGAGCAGACCGAGAATAGGCCGGGCCACCGGCGGTGTCACCGCGCGGGCCAGCTGCCGCAGCCGTAGGGTGTCGCCCCCGGCCCACTCGGGGTCGGTGTCGGCGAGATGGTGCGGGTCGGTCAGCTCGTCGACGGGCCGGCGCGGCGGGCTGGCGACCGCCCGCTGGATCGCGTCCTGGACGCCCACCAGTCCGTCGGGAGGATCGGGCACCAGATCCCGGAGACTCTTCGCCGTCGCCAACATCGGGAAGTCCAGGGACTCAACGAGATCGGCGGCCAGTCCACCCGGAACGGGCAGCACGGCGCCGGTCAGCTTCGAGACCAGCGAGGTGTCGACGCCGTACACCGCGACCGGCGTGCGCCAGATGCCGGCCACCTTCGCGTAGGTGCGCAGTAGGTCACCGTAGGTGGTGGTTTCCGGACCGGCGATGTCGTAGGCGCCCGCGGGCACGGCGTCGGTGTCGATCGCGGCGACCAGATAGTGCAGCGCGTCGCTGATCGCGATCGGGTCGATCGGGTTGGCCGACCATTCCGGCATGGGCAGCAGCAGGAACCGGTCGCCGACGTAGCGCAGCATCTCGAACGACGTGGAGCCCGCACCGATGATGATCGCGGCCCCCAGCCACACCACGTCCGGCCCGCCGTCGATGGTCAGCGCGGCGGCGACCTCGGCCCGGCTGGCCAGGTGCTCCGACAGCGAGTTCTCATTCGGTACGAACCCGCCCAGGTAGACGATGCGTCCCACCCCGGCGGCCTTCGCCGCGGCCGCCACGTTGGCCGCGGCGCGGTTGTCGGCCTCGCGGAATCCCGGCTGGCCGATTCCGTGCACCAGGTAGTAGACGACGTCGACGGGACCGGCGTCGGTGAAGGCCTGGTTGGCCGAGATCTCGTCGTGCGCGTCGAGCGTCACCGTCGAGACACTGTCGTACCAGCCGAACTCCGCCAGCCGGTCCGGATCTCGGCTTGCCGCGACCACCTGGTGTCCGTCCTCGAGGAGCGCCGCGACCAGGCGGGATCCGATGTAGCCGGTCGCGCCGGTGACCAGGGTGCGCACGGGTTTCACGGTAAGCCCTGTACCCAGGCCGCCTGAGTTCAGAACACGGGGCGCGGGGTTAGGTCGGTCACGCCTGGTTCCGGTGCAGCTTCACCAGCTCCTGATACACCGCGGCGTTGCTGCGGATGCCGGCGATCTCGTCCTCGCTGAGCTGGCGCCGCACCTTGCCCGGCACCCCGGCGACCATGGATCCCGGCGGGATCACCGCGTTCTGCGGCACCACCGCGCCGGCGGCGATCAACGAGCCCGATCCGACGACGGCGCCGTTGAGCACCACCGCGCCCATGCCGACCAGTGAGTTGTCCTCGATGGTGCAGCCGTGCAGCACCGCGTTGTGCCCGACGCTGACTCCCGCGCCCACCCGTGCCGGGAAGCCGGGATCGACATGGATGGTCACGCCGTCCTGGATGTTGGTGCCGGCCCCGATCTCGATGGGCTCGGCCTCGGCCCGCAGGATCGCGCCGTACCAAGCGCTCGCGCCGGCGGCGAGGCTGACCCGGCCGACAACGGTGGCGTTGGGCGCCACCCAGCTGTCGGGGTGCAGGTCGGGTGAGTGGCCGGCGACGGGCAGGATCAGTGGCTCAGGCATGGCCGTCATCGTAGGGCCGGGTGCGGACGGTCCCGACGCCACGTGCGATCCTCACGTCGTGACATCGACGTCAGCGCCGACCGCACTCGACATCGTCGAGGGAGTCGACCTCACCGGCAAGACCTGCGTCATCACCGGCGCCTCCTCCGGACTGGGCCGCGAGTCCGCCCGCGCCCTGGCCAGGACCGGTGCGCACGTGATCCTGGCGGCCCGCAACACCGATGCGCTCGCCGAGACCGAGGCGTGGATACACGCCGAGGTGTCCGACGCGGCGCTGTCGTCGGTGCACCTGGACCTGACGTCGTTGGCCAGCGTCGCGGCAGCCGCGGCGGAGATCGCCGAGCTGACGCCGGCGGTGCACGTGCTGATGAACAACGCGGGAGTGATGTTCACCCCGTTCGGCCGTACCGCCGAGGGCTTCGAAATGCAGTTCGGCACAAACTATCTGGGCCATTTCGAGCTGACGCGGCTGCTGTTCCCCGCGCTGGTCGCCGCCGACGGCGCACGGGTGGTCAACCTGTCCTCTGAGGGACACCGCCTGGGTGACGTCGATTTTCAGGACCCGAACTGGGAGCACCGCGACTACGACAAGTTCGCCGCCTACGGCGCGTCGAAGACCGCCAACATGCTGCACGCGGTCGAGTTGGACCGCAGGCTGCGTGACAGCAGCGTGCGCGCCTTCGCGGTGCACCCCGGGATCGTGGCCACCTCGCTGGCCCGCCACATGACCGACGACGACTTCACGAGCCTGAACAAGTCCAGCGCGAAACGGACCGGCGACAAGCCGCCGACCGACTTCCGCACGCAGTTCACGACACCGGAGTGCGGCGCCGCCACCCAGGTGTGGGCGGCCGTCAGCGACGAACTCGACAGCAGCGGCGGGGTGTACCTGTCCGACTGCCGGGTGCGCACCGCCGCTCCCTACGCCGTCGACGAATCCCGTGCGCTGGCACTGTGGGCACTGTCCGAACACCTCTGCACACCGACCGCGTCGAGTTCGGGCGCGGGTGCGTGACCACCGGCGCGAAGGTCTTCTACCTTCGCTCCTACGGTGACCGCGACCGCGACGACCATGCGGTGGTGGCCGCCGTCCTCGACGCCACCGTCGCGCAACTCGCCGAGGTCGCGTTCGACGGGCTGAGCACACAGCGCATCGCCGCGGCGGCCGGCGTCTCGCACCGCGAACTCTGCGTGTACTTCCGGTCGAAGGACGCGATCGTCGCCGAGATCTATCTCAATCTGCTCCGGGACGCGCCGCTGACCGTCGATGTGGACAAGTCGGCGCGGGCGCGGGCGGCCGCGCTGTTCAACCAGCTGGTGATGCTTCCCGCGAAGCATCCCGGGCTGGCCGCCGCGTGCGCCGGCGCGCTGGTCTCGCGGGAGCCGTCGGTGCAGGTCATCCGGCGTCGCATCCATGCCGAACTACACCGCCGGGTGTGCGCGGCGCTGCGCTCGCAGGTATGGCCCGAGGTCACCGAGACGCTGGAGTTCGGGCTGGTCGGCGCGATGGTGCAGGCCAGTTCGGGAACCGCGACGTTCGAGGCCACCGCGGCCGGGTTGAGCAGCGTCGTCGCAACCCTGTTGCCCGACACCTCGCCGACGCCTTGAAGCCCAGCTCAGAGCACTGCCGACGGGTAGAGCGACAGGCCTCGCCCGCTAACTCGACTTGGCCGTCGCCGACAGCGGCACATACCATGCCAGGCGACTTGACGACTGTAAGGAGCGCAACGTGAAGACCCCTACCAGCAAGGCCATCGGCGTCGCTGTCAGTGCCGCCGCGATCGCCCTGTCGGTCCCGCTGTCCATCAACGCCCACGCCGAACCGACCACCCCCGCGGCGGAGATCCCGGATCCGCAGGGACCCGAGTGCGGCGCGTTCAAGGAGGCACTGCCGAACTGGAAGGGCCTGGCGAACCTGCCGGTCAGCACCGCGCTGTCCTCGATCGCCGAGATCTCGACGTTCAACGCCGCGCTCTCGGGGCAGATGAACCCTGCCGTGAACATCACCAGCGTGCTCGACAACGGGCCGTACGTGGTGTTCGCGCCCACCAACGAGGCGTTCGCCGCGCTGCCGCCCGACCAGCAGGAGGTGCTGCGCACCGATCCGGCCGCGCTGACCAGCCTGCTGTACTACCACGCGTTCCTCGGCCTGCTCGGCCCCGACGACGTCAAGGGCCAGCGTCCCACCCAGGAGGGCACCGAGATCGAGGTGACCGGCTCCGGCGGTGACATCCAGGTCAACGAGACCACCGAGGTGCTCTGCGGCGGCATCCCGGCGCAGAACGCCCGCATCTACCTCGTGGACAAGGTGCTCGACCCGACCGAGGCCCCGGCCCCGATCACGCCGACCGGCACGTCGGAGACGAGCACCACCGAGACGACGACCACGTCCCCGACCGAGACCACCGAGCCGGCACCGGCGCCGGCGGAAGCACCGGCCGAGTCGCCCACCGTGCCCGCGGCCGAGGCACCGATCGGCTAGCCGGCCGTCTCAGCGCCGAGAGTGCGCTGGGTCTGGTGATTGCGCGAAATCACCGCTCTCACCGCACTGTCGGCACACGAAATGCCCCCGCCTCGGGCGGGGGCATTTCTCGTCGGCGGGCCGACTCAGATTCCACGTCGGCGGGCCGACTCAGATACCCAGGTCGCGACCGATGATCTCCTTCATGATCTCGGTGGTGCCACCGAAGATCGTCTGGATGCGCCCGTCGACGTAGGCACGGGCGACCCGGTACTCCATCATGTAGCCGTAGCCGCCGTGCAACTGCACGCACTGGTCGACGACCTTCTTGGCGACCTCGGTGGCCCACCACTTCGCCTTGGCCGCCTCGACCGCGGTCAGCTCTCCGTCGACCACGCCCTGCAGGCAGCGATCGATGTAGGTCTCGGTGACCTCGAGCTCGGTCTCCATCTCGGCGAGCAGGAACCGGTTGTGCTGGAAGCTGCCGATCGGCTGGCCGAAAGCCTTGCGGTCCTTGGCATATTGCAGCGTCTCGTCGAACACCGCCCGCGCGCCGGCGATCGCCGAGATCGCGATCGACAGTCGCTCCGAGGGCAGGTTGGTCATCAGGTGGTAGAAGCCGCGCCCCTCCTTGCCGAGCAGGTTCGCGTTCGGCACCCGGACGTTCTCGAAGTGCAGCTCGGAGGTGTCCTGGCTGTGCAAACCCATCTTGTCGAGCTTGCGGCCGCGGCTGAAGCCCTCCATGTCGCGCTCCACCACGAACAGCGAGAAGCCCTTGTGCCCGGCCTCCGGGTCGGTGCGGGCCACCACGACGCACAGGTCGCAGTTGATGCCCGACGAGATGAACGTCTTGGAGCCGTTGATGATCCAGTCGTCGCCGTCGCGCACCGCGGAGGTGCGGATGCCGGCCAGGTCGCTGCCGGCGCCGGGCTCGGTCATCGCGACCGCGATGATCGTCTCGCCGCTGGCGATGCCCGGCAGCCACCTCTTCTTCTGCTCGTCGTTGGTCAGGTCCTTGAAGTAGGGCCCGACGACGTCGTTGTGCAGGCTCAGCGCGGGTCCGTGCACACCGGCCTTGGCGATCTCCTCGTCGATGATCGCGTTGAACCGGAAATCGTCCGACCCACCGCCGCCGAACTCCTCGGGCATGTTGAACCCGATGAGGCCGTACTTGCCCGCCGCGGTGTAGGCCGACCGGTCCACGATGCGCTCGGTCTCCCACTTCTCGTGGTGGGGGACGAGCTCACGCTCGATGTACTCCTTGACGGTCTCGCGGAACGCCTCGTGCTCGGCGTCATAGATGGTGCGCTTCATGGCTTTTCGCTTCCCTTGCTTGGCTTACTTGGCCTTCCAGACCGGCTCGCGCTTCTGCGCGAAGGCCAGCGGTCCTTCCATGGCGTCTTCGGTCTTCAGCAGAGTCGAGAACTCGCCGAAGGTCTGCTTCCAGAACGGCTCGTCGCCGGCGACCACACCGTCGATCGCGCCATAGGACACCCGCTTGCTGGCCTGCACGGCCAGCGGCGCGTTGCAGGTGATCCGTTCGGCCAGAGCCAGAGCAGCGTCGACGACGGTGCCGTCGGGCACGACCTGATTGATCAGACCCCAGCGCAGCGCGTCGGCCGAGCTGATCGGCTCACCGGTGTAGATCAGCTCCAGCGCCACCTTGCGCGGCAGCTGCTCGACGATGCGGAATACGCCGCCGGCGCCGGCGATCAAACCACGCTTCACCTCGGGCAGACCGAATTTCGCGCGTTCCTCGGCGACCACCAGATCACTGGCCAGGGCCAGCTCGGTGCCACCACCCAGCGCGGTGCCGTTGACCGCGGCGATGGTCGGCTTGTCGATGAAGTGCCGCACGTAGCCGGCGAAACCCCACTCCGAGTGCTCGGGGTGGAACAGGTTCTCCCCGCGTGAGATCGCCTTGAGATCGGCTCCGGCACAGAAGGATTTGTCCCCGGCGCCGGTCAGGATGACGGCCCGGATCTCCGGGTCCTCCTGCGCGGACTGCAGTGCGTCACCGACGGCGGTGCTGACCGAGGCGTTGATCGCGTTGCGGGCCTCGGGGCGGTTGATCGTGATGATCAGGACGTTCCCCCGGCGCTCGGTGAGCGCGCCAGGGGCGACGGCGGTGTCGGTCACAGCAGTTCCAGGATGGTCGCGTTGGCCTGGCCGCCACCCTCGCACATGGTCTGGAGGCCGTACTGAATGTTGTTGTCGCGCATGTGGTATAGCAGCGTGGTCAGGATGCGCGCACCGGAGCCGCCGAGCGGATGGCCGAGCGCGATGGCGCCGCCGTTGGGGTTCAGCTTGTTCTCGTCGGCGCCGATGTCCTTCAGCCATGCCATCGGCACGGGCGCGAACGCCTCGTTGACCTCGAATGCGCCGATCTGGTCCAGGCTCAGGCCGGACTTGGCGAGCGCCTTCTGCGTGGCCGGGATCGGCGCGGTCAGCATGATGACCGGGTCGGCGCCGGCGAGCACCGCGGTGTGCACCTTGGCCAGCGGCTTGAGACCGAGCTCCTTGGCCTTCTCGGCGGACATGAGCAGCAGCGCGGCCGAGCCGTCGGAGATCTGGCTGGAGTTACCGGCGTGGATCACGCCGTCCTCCTTGAATGCGGGCTTGATGTTGGCCATCGACTCGACGGTGCCGCCGCGGCGGATGCCGCCGTCTTCGAGCACGACGGTGTCGTTGCCGTCGGCGTCTTGGGTCTTGATGCCCACGATCTGATCCTTGAAAGCACCGGAATCCTGTGCGGCAGCAGCCTTCTCATGCGAGCGCAGCGAGAACTCGTCGAGCTCGGTGCGGGACAGGCCCCACTGCTCGGCGATCATCTCGGCGCCGATGCCCTGGTTGGGAGTCTTGTCGTAGCGCGCCTTGAACGACTCACCATAGGGGTTGCCGCCGTTGGCCAGCGACGAGCCCATCGGGGTGCGCGACATCGACTCGACGCCACCGGCGACCACGACGTCGTAGTGACCGGCCACCACACCGGCGACGGCGAAGTGCAGCGACTGCTGGCTGGAGCCACACTGGCGGTCCACGGTCACCCCCGGGACGGTCTCGGGCCAGCCGGCCGACAGCACCGCGGTGCGGGCGATGTCGAGCGCCTGCTCGCCGGCCTGCATGACGCAGCCCCAAATCACGTCGTCGACGAGCGCGGGGTCGACACCGGCACGCTGCACCAGTCCGTTGAGCACCTGGGCCGACAGCTCGGCCGGATGGATCCCCGACAGAGCGCCATTGCGCTTGCCGACTGGTGAGCGGACTGCCTCGACGATGACGGCTTCAGCCATGCGGATACTCCTTCATTGAATCGGCTTTACCACGAACCTAACCAACAAGGTTTACTAGGTCAACCTACTGGTTGGTAGGGGTTTGGACCCGGGCCGCCACCTCCCAGGGTGGTTCGCACCTGGACGGACCCCCGCGTGGTCCGATTACCCCGTCATCACATGGTTTACTGAGTTGCACAGCTGTCACGCAGCGTAGTCGACCGACGAGGAGGTGCAGTGACCCACGGCATACCCCTGGCCCCGATGATCGGGCCGGACGCCGTCGCCTCTCGCGCCGCCGTTCGCTCCCCCAAGACCGCCGAGCTCGTCGCCGGCACGCTGCGCCGGATGGTCGTCGAAGGACAGCTCAAGGACGGCGACTTCCTGCCCAACGAAGCCGAGCTGATGGCCCACTTCGGCGTCAGCCGCCCGACATTGCGCGAAGCCGTCCGGGTGCTGGAGTCCGAGCGCCTGGTCGAGGTGCGCCGCGGCTCCCGCACCGGCGCGCGCGTGCGGGTGCCCGGCCCCGAGGTCGTCGCCCGACCGGCGGGGCTGCTGCTCGAACTGTCCGGCGCGACGATCGCCGACCTGCTGACCGCGAAGTCGGGCATCGAACCGATGGCCGCGCGGTTGCTCGCCGAGTCCGGTTCGCCCGAGGCGTTCGACGAGCTGGAGCAGATGCTGGAGGAACTCGCCGCCGACGGTCACCAGTCCAGCCGGCTGGCCGAGGCCACCGGGCTGTTCCATTTGCGCGTGGTGCAGCTGTCGGGCAACGCGACGCTGAGCATCGTGGCCGGCATGCTGCACGAGATCACGGTCAGGCACACGGCCTTCGTGTTCAACGAACGGCGCCCGGTGTCGAAGGCGGACTACGACACGCTGTTGCGGTCCTACCGCAGGCTGATGCAATTTCTGCGCGCCGGCGACGCCGTCGGCGCCGAAACGCATTGGCGCAAGCATCTCGACAAGACCAGGGAGCTGCTGCTGACCGGCCTCGAGAGTGTGCCCGTCCGCGACGTCATGGGCTGACCCCCCGCACAGACAGAGCCGATCCGCGACTCACGAGGCGTCGGCGGCGTCCCTCTGCCACGTCACGTGCACCGGAACAGTGTCGTCCCACGGCTGCCGGGTGACCATGTCGTCGACTATGACGTAACCGCGTTCGAACTCGCCGGTGGCGGCGTCGACCAGCCGGTACTCCTGACGCTGCCGGTGGATCGGCTGCGCGTCGAGCAACAGCACCCGCACCTCGCCGGGCTCGAAATGGCACCGCTTCTGTAGGGCGGCGATCAGCTGCTCGTTGTGCATATGTCCGTCACCGAAGTTCCACCCGATCGCGGTGCTGCAGATCCGTTCGCCGTCGGTGAGCACGTACTCGTCCTCGTTCCCGTCGGCCATGAGCCGGTGCGCGAGCGTGAACATCGCCCGGCCGTGGGTGTTGAACGACCGGAACGCATACCCCATGTACTGGTAGATCTCGGCGGTCTCCTTGCTGCCGTAGAACTTCTCCATCTGCGCGGCGGGCATGCTGGCGATCGCGACGATGCCGTTGGTGATCTTCTCGGCGGCCGACGGCTTCACGCACCACAGCGAGGTGTCCCAGTTGCCGGCGTAGTAACGCATGCCCGGCAGGAAGGACACCTTGCGGGGGAAGAGGTTTCCGACCACGACGGTGCCGGCGACGACGACGAACAACACGATCGGCCAGGGGCTCTGCAGGTCCGACAGACCGACCCCGGCGTTGCCGACGAACAACGCCAGCACGCTGAACATCATGAAGACGTTCCACTCCAGGGGCACCCCCATCGGGATTGCGGACAGGATGCCGAAGTGGAACACCAGCATCACGAAAGCCGCTATCGCGGTGGGCCATCCGCCGTGAGAGAAGAACAGCACCAGCGGCACCAGCATCTCGATGGCCGTCGAGAAGTGCGCGAGTACCCGCGACGCGCGGCCAGGACGCAGGTCGTCGGGGAAGCGCTCGAAGAACTTCCGCTTGATCGCCCGCGGCCTGATCACCGGGTTGTTGCTCATCATCGTCGAGATCACGAACGGGAAGTGCTTGTTGAGCTTCGAGGTCGCCGCACCCATCCAGATCACCAGGCAGACCAGCTTCGCGGCGATGATGATGTCGGCGCCGCTGAACAGGAAGCACACCGCCAGCGACCCGTACACCTCGCCGCGGGCGGCCAGAAAGATGACCTTGTCGCGCAACCCGGCGAGAATCAGCAACCCGATGATCGTCGCCGTCTGCCACACCGGCAGGATGCCGATCTCGGACCCGATCTCCGGGATCGGGCCGGTGCCGTCGGAGAACAGAGCGACCACGAGCACCACCAGCAGGGCGCCGTAGAGCGCGACGTCGAACAGGGTGCGGGTGTCGCCTGTTGTCAACGGAACCCGGTTCGGCCACGGCGGGAGCCGGATGGTCTTGGGTCTCAGCCAGTACAGCACCGAGCCCATCGGCGGAAAGAACCGGTTGTTGAGCGGACCGAACCCGCAGCCGAGACCGACGACCTCGAACAGCATCGTGTAGAAGACCACCTTCTGGTACACGATCGGCTCGTGATACCAGGCGGCCACGTTCGTGAAGCCGTCGATCCCGCTGGTGCTCAGCACGATCAGCCACGCGACGAGCACGTAGAGCAGGATCTTCACCACGTAGAACAGGTGCAGCACGACGGGAGTGCCGAAACCGACCTCCGCCCAGTGCCGCGCCATCGGCACGATGCGTTCCGCGCGGGTGCCCTTACTCCATTCCGCGTAGTCGACGACGGGAGCGTCCTGCTTGAGAAACCCCATGCCGGACAGACTAGAACGTGTTTCAGTTTCGATGGCCGCGAACAGACACAAAATCGCACGATTCGCGGCGCGATCGTGCGATTTTGTGTCTGCTCGCGGGCTACCTTGCGGGGTTGGCCGGGAGGTTACGCGCCAGTCTTGGCGGGCGGACGGTAGAAGATGACCAGCTGACCGATGCCGCCGGCCAGGCCGAGCACCACCGAGATCACCAGCCCCCACCAGCCGTGCAGCAGGTCATACACGCCCGTGCCGGAGAACAGCAGGTGGTCGAGGCTCAGCTTGCCTGCGCCGATGGTCGCGATGCCGACCGCCGACGCTGCGAGCACCAGGTTGTATTCCCAGCCCTCCTTGACGATGAAGAACCCGTTGGGCTTGTGCACCGTCCAGGCGGCGACCAGCATCAGCGCGACGAAACCCGCGGCCGGGATCGGGGTCAGCAGACCGACCGCCAGCCCGATGCCCGCGGCCATCTCGGTGGTCGCGGCGACCCGGGCGTGGAACATGCCCGGCCTCATCCCCATGCTGTCGAACCAGCCGGCGGTGCCCTTGAGTCCTCCTGGGCCGAAGAACTTGTTGTAGCCGTGCGCAGCCATGGTCAAGCCGAGGACGACTCGCAGGATCAGCACTCCGACGTCATAGGCAGTCATGCAACAGAACTTAGAACATCTGTCACGTCGCTGCCCACCCCCTGCCCGTCTGGGCCGTCGGCACCCAGTTGCCGTGGAACCCGGCCGGCACCCGGTGCGGCAGCCGGACGGAGGCGAGGTCATCGAGAGTGGCCGCGTCCAGGATCGCCAGTTCGCTGCGGTCGGTGGACCGGTCATAGACGTAGCCCATCAGCACGCCGTCGTCCTCGCCGGCCTCAGGATTGGACGGGTGGAACACGAACTCGCCCAACGTTTTTCCGGCTCCGAACGACCGGGCCACGGAGCGGTTCCCGACGAAATCGTGCTTGAGCAGCGTGTCGGCGCAGGACCCGCCTCCGGTGACGGCCGGGGCGTAGCCGTACCGGTGCCGCCGGCCCACGACGCGTTCGTCGACGCGCGGGAACTCCTGGCCGCGGTCGTCGATCCGGGATTCGCGAATCTTTCCATCGGCGAGGTCGACGGTCCAGCGGTCCAATGTCGGCGGGCCCTCATTGGGACCACGATGATCGGTGGCGAACATCTTCTCGTGCCGCACCACGTCGAGCACCACGGTGTCGCCGTCGTCGAACGCGTTCATCGGGTGGAAGACGTAGCACGGCTCGACCTCGAACCAGCGGACGTCGCCGTTGCCGCCGTCGCGCGGCATGACGCCGACACGAGCCGGATAGCGGGGGTTCCACGAGTACGGGAAGGCGGCCTCAGAGCCGCCGGCGCCCGGGCGGCGCGCCGCGACGGGGTCGGGGATGCGCACCCGGCCGATCAGCGCGGACAGCAGCAGCCGGGCGGGCAGCCGCAGCCCACGCGGCACACCGATCGCGGCGGCCTGGCAGGCGTCGAACGTGACCGGCAGGTCGTAGAACACCACGTGCCGTTCGGTCAACGAGAAGTCGTGCATCATCGGACTTCCGGTGACTTCGACGTTTACGGTGCGCCGGGCCCGGCCGTCGACGCCGATCACCGAGTACTGCACGGTGTTCCCGTTGAGTAGGCAGTAGGACACCGCGTGCAGCTCACCGGTCTGGGGGTCGCGTTTGGGATGAGCGGTGTAGCCACCGGCCAGCGTGCCGTCGAAATCGCAGACGCCGACGGTGTCCAGTTCGTCGGTCAGTTCGTATTGGGCGACCCCGGCCTCGATCAGCGCCATCGTCCTGCCCGCATGGCCTATCACGTTGGTGTTGGCGCCGATCGGGGTCAGGCCGTAGTCCCCCCGGGGCGGTGTCTCCCCGAGCGCCGCGGCCACTCGCGGACTGCGCACCCACCGGTTGCGATACCACTCGGCCCGGCCGTCGCGCAGGCGGATGCCGTGCACCATGCCGTCACCGGTGAACCAGTGATAGAGCTCAGGGTCGATCTCGGCGACCGGATTGGGGCCGTTGCGCAGGTAGCGGCCGTCCAGATGGTCCGGAATACGGCCGACCACGTCGAGATCGGTGAGCGTGTACTCCTGCGCCACCGGGGCGAATGCGCCTTCGAGGTACTGATTGGCCATACCGCCCCCTATAACAGCGTTATACGTGGTCTCTGTATAACACCGTTATGGCAGCATGGCAACCATGAAACAGGTAGCTGACAGCCTTGTCGGGGCCGGGGTACGGCTGATGGAACGCGACGGCCTCGCGGCCTTGAGTGCCCGCAGCGTCGCCGCGGAGGCCGGCACGTCGACGATGGCGGTCTACACGCACTTCGGCGGCATGACGGGCCTGCTCGACGCGATCGCCGTCGAGGTGTTCAGCCGGTTCACCCAGGTCCTCACCGAAGTCGCGGACACCGACGATCCGGTCGCCGATTTCCTGGCCATGGGGCTGGCGTATCACCGGTTCGCGCTCGCCAACCCGGCGCGCTACCAGATGATGTTCGGCGCGGCCTCGCCGGCGTCCATCGCCCGATTCCGCAGCGACATCACCGCCACCGGTACCGCGACCAACCGCGCCGAATGGGCGGCGTCGTTCGGCGCGCTGCACCGCGCCGTGCACCGGATGATGGCGGCCGGCCGCATCCGCGTCGACGACGAGCTCGCCGTCGCGGGCCGGTTGTGGAGCATCAACCACGGCGCGGTGATGCTCGAGCTGGCGGGCTTCTTCGGGCACGAGGGCCACGGGCTGGCGCAGATCCTCGGCCCTCTGGTCATCGACACCCTCGTCGGCATGGGCGACGACCGGGACGCCGCGACGCGTTCGATGGAGTCCGTCGTCGCGGCACTGGCCGATTCGTAGGGTTGGCCGAGTCGTCGTGAGATCCGCATCATCCTCGCCGAGATCGCGTCCAGCGTGCGATTTTCCCGACTTGACGCGCGTGGAATGCGATTTCGGCGGTCAGGGCGACAGCGCGTGGGCCAGCCGCTCGACGTAGGCGTCGATGTCGCCGATCGCCGAGTCCGCGGCGTGCACGCTGACCGCGACCGTGTCGCCGATGCCGTGCACGCCGTGCGTGACGCCCATCATCGGCGACAGACTCGGAAAGCCGGCGGTCAGCACGACCGTCGCGGCGCCGAACCGCAGATCCGCGGGACCTCGGTTGACGCTGGAGACCACGGTGTTGCCCGTCACTGTGGGCGACCGCACGTCGGGATCGAATTGCGCTGTACCCCAACGCAGTAGAGGGGCCGGCAGGGTGGCGAACGCAGCCGCCTCGCTCTCCATCGCCGGGTGTGCGGCACGGCGCCGCCGCCGGTGGAGGTCCCCCGCGATCGCTTCGGCGCGCTCCTGCGGCGCCAGACCTGGATAGAGGCCGACGCCGACATTGCCGAAGTGGTTGTGTGCCCTGGGCGGCCCCGGCCGGGCCATCGGCACCTCCGCTCCCAACTCGGCCGGGTCGTCACCGATCTCACGCAGATGACCGGCCAGCGCCGCCGACACCGCCGCCAGCACGCCGACGGTCACTGTCGACGCACCGAACCGTCCGCGCGGGCACACCACCGTACGCAGCCGGCGAGCGCCGTCGGGGCGGGTATTGCTGGTCAACGCGGGTCGCGAAAGCGCTTGCGGTGGAACCAGTCCCGCTTCGGTGTCGCGCACCAGCCGGCGGTGCGCCCGGCCGGCGGCGAACGCTCGCCAGGGCAGCGCCGCCCCGGACGCCGCCGGCGCGGTCACCGCGGGCACATCGACGTCACGGCCGAACAGGCGGGCGGCCAGCGCCGAGGCCCGGGTGCCATCGGCGAGGGCGTGGCAGATCTGCAGCACCGCAACCGATCCCGTGCCGTTGCCCGGCAGGCCGCCGACGGACGGGAACACGTGCAGCCGCCAGGTCAGAGCGGTCGCGTCGAGCTGTTCGTCGGTCAGATCCGCGACCGCCGCCAGGCACGCCTGCCAGTCGAGCGCGCCGAGGTTGTGCACCACGATCTGGTCGACGGCGACCTCGCGCGGCGCCCACACCGGATATGTCCAGAACCCGGTGTCGGCGATCCGCAGTCCGAACTCCGCACAGGTCTGCGCCCGGCCACGCACGACGTCCAGCGCCCGGTCCAGGTCGCCGACGCCGCCGTCGTCAAAGGCGTTGAAGGCGTACAGCAGGAACTGGTCGTTGGGGACCGCCGCCGACATCCAGTACATCTGCGCGTCGACCGCCGTGAGCCGGCGCACCGTCATCGGCCCAGGCTAGGCTGCCGGCATGGCGACAATGCCCGCGCCCTCGGACACGGGGGCGGCGTTGATGGCGCGGGCATCAGGTGGTCCTGGTGGCGCGGCGTTCCGAGCGGCTGCGGCAGCTGGCCAATGCGCTCGGCACGCGCGCCCACGTGCTCGCCGCCGACCTGGCCGAGCGTGCGGACCGGGCGGCGTTACCCGACCGGGTGGCCGCCCTGGGGCTGACGGTGGATGTGCTTGTCAACAACGCGGGCGTGGCGAATGTGGGGGCGGTCGCGCGGGTGGACGTCGACGACGAACTGCGGCTCATCGAGGTCGACGTCGCTGCCGTCGTCGACCTGTGCACCCGGTTCGTGCCGGCCATGGTGGCGCGCGGACGGGGCGCTGTGCTCAATGTCGCGTCGGTCGGGGCGTTCGGTCCGGTGCCGTGGCAGGCGTCCTACGGCGCAGCCAAGGCGTTCGTGCTCTCCTACACCGAGGCGATGCGCGAGGAGTTGAAGGGCACCGGCGTGACGGCGGCCGTCGTGTGTCCGGGTCCGGTGCGGACGGGGTTCGGCGAGGCCGCCGGCATTCCCGACGAGGACGCCGAGAAGTTGCTCCCGAGTTTCCTGTGGGAGCAGCCGGAGGCCGTCGCCAGGGCCGCGGTCGACGGCCTGGTCCGTGGCCGGCGGATCATCGTGCCCGGCGCTGCGAACCGGGTGGCGGCGGCGCTGAACCGGTTGGCCCCGCGCTGGGTCCTGCTGCCGATGCTGGCCCGCAACCACCCCGGCCGCGAGCCGCGCTGAACCGCTACACCGGATCGAACTTGGAGATCAGCCAGCGGTCGCCGTCCTTCTCCAGCGTCACCCGCACGCTCGAGGCGGTGTCGGTGGGGGCGTCCGCGCCGACCGACACCGTCTGGTTCACGAACAGCAGCACCACGGCCTCGCTCGGAGTCGCCGACACCGACGCCGCGGCAGGCACCGACGCGACGGCCGAGATCTGCTTCTCCTTGGCGCCGGGGATCACCACGTCGTTGGTCAACGACGTGTAGGCGTCCCGGAATTCACCGGTCAGCAGCTCGCGTGCCGCACCGAGCTGCTGTTCGACGGTGTCGGGCTTATAGGACAGCAGCGCGATCGTGCTGTCGCGGGCCGCTTGCACCGACGTCGCAGCGGCGACTTCGCTGTTGCGGATCGAATTGTCGCGCCACTTCAGATATCCCGCGCCCAGCGCGAGCACCAGGGCCAGCGCCGGCAGCACCGCGAACGCCACCACCCGCGACCATGCGATGCCGCCTTTCGGCGCAGGCGCGTCAGCGGCCCCGGCCACCTCGTCAGCCGCGGCGGTCTCGTCGACCGCCTCGGTTTCGTCCGGCCCGGTGGTCTCGTCGGCCGCCCCGGTGTCGGCGGGCTCGGCCGGCTCAGCGGTGTCGGCCTCGACGATCTCGGTCGCGTCGTCGTCGGTCGCGCCGACTGTCACGTCGTTCTTGTCGCTCACGGCACGAACTCCACTTTCGCCACCTTCGCCTCGCCGTCGACGTCCTGCACCGTCAGCCGCATCCGCCACGCCCGCGGTTGCTGTTCGGGTGCGCCGGCGTTCGTGGTCTGCACGGTCACCGCGACCAGCACCTGGGCCTCGTTGTCGCTGGAGGACTCCAGGCCCGCCTCGGCGACGGTGCCGACCGACTTCGACTGAGCCTGCTTGACCACCTCCACGAACGGCTCCGCGCGCCGCTGGAAATCGTCGTAGAACGTGCCGGTGGCCGAGTCCAGAATGCGCTGGACGTCGGCGTCGGCGTTCTGCCAGTCGATGGTCGTCAAATTGAGGGCTCCCTGCCGCCCGACCTGCAAGAAGACGTTTCGCTGTTCCTCGGCCTTGTTGGACTCGTAGGTGCGGTATCCGAGCCAGCCGGTGAGGCCCGCCAGGGCCAGCACGCCGACCGTCCCGGCGATCAGCGCGAGCTTGACATGCGAGATCGGCCTGCGGGGCGCGACCTCATCCTCGACCTCGGCCGCGGCGGCCTCGGAGTCCTGGACCCCGTCCGACTCCGTCTCGCCCGTATCCGCGACCGACGCCGTGGCTTCAGGGCTCTCGCCGGGCGCGCCGACCTCGGTGGTCGACTCCTCCTCAGCGGGTCTCTTCTCGTCTGCCATCAATGTTTCCTCAGCGGCCGGCGGGCCAGATCGGGGTCGGTGCACAGGTCGGTACCAACTTACGTGTCCGACACCATATCGTCGGCGGCCGCGAGCCGATTCGACGCACTGACTATTGACCACCACGTTCGGAACAGTCCCGTGCCCCAGTCGTCCGCAGACAGCGAGCGGTCAGCCCCCGGGCGGGACGAGCATCGACTGCCACGGCCGCTCCCCCGACGCGCCACCGGCAAGGTTGGATTGCGTGTACACCTTCCCGTCCGGACCGACGTATTCGCCAGAGGCGGGGTCGTATTCGGCAGCCGCCACGGGCAGCGGAGGCGTCCCCGGCGGTGGAGGCGTCACCGCGACCGGAACATCCGGTGGCATGTCGGGGATCGGCTCTCCGGACAGCGTGGCGTTCGGATCGCCCTTCCAGTTGTAGCCGTCGTTGAGCGGCACGTACACCTCGTCGCTTTCACAGTCCTGCCACGTAGGGGCGCGTTTGCCCGGCACGGAGACGCACGGCAGGTTGCGGGCGCCGCGGACGTTGAACGGCGCGTCCTGCGGGACGCGGCAGTACAGGTTGCCCGCCGGCCTGTCGGGGTAGTCCTCGAAGGTCGGCACGCGACGCTGCTGCGCCGGAAGGAAGCCGGTGGTGCATGGCGGCGGCAACTGCTGGGGCGGCAACGGAATCGGCGCCGGGAAAAACGGGATCGCCAGGTTCAGGTTGAAGACCAGGGCATCACCCATGTAGTCCTGCTTGGTGTTGCGCTTGTGCACGCCGACGGCTTGGGTGACCGCGGTGCCCTGCGGCAGCAGCACCAGTAACTGCTCAAGGCTGGGCTGATAGGTGACCGCCACCTCGCCGACGCTCACCAGGTTGGCCAGCACGATCGGCAACGTCGGTTGCAGCCGGTCGAACAGCGCCCGCACCTCCTCGGCGCCGCCCGGCCCCTTCTCCAGAATCCCGGCCACGGCCGGGTCCTGGTTCTGCAGCTGCCCGGAGATGCTCGCCAGATTCGCCGCCCACGCCTGGATCGAGTCGCCGGTCTCGGTCTGAGAATCGAGCACCGGTTTGGACTGGTCGATCAGCGTGGTCAGCGACTCGAGGTTCTTGCGGGCGTCGATGGCCAGTGCGGTGCTGCCGGTGACCAACCGGCGCAGGTCCGGCCCGAGCCCGCCGACGGCGGTGTAGGCCTCGTCGACGACGGTCTGCAGGTTCTCCTGCGGTATCGCCTCAAGGCCGGTGTTGGTGGCGTTCAACACCCCGTTGATGTCCGTCGGAATCGACGTCCGGTCCATCGGGATGACGTCGCCGTCCTTGAGCACCGGCCCCTCGGCGCTTCGGGGCAGCAACTGCACGAACTGCTCACCGACCGAGGACACGCTGTGCACCTCGGCGTCGACATCGGCGGGAATCTCGACGTCGTCATTCAGCGACAGCACCGCCACGACGCCTTTATCGGTCAGCTGGACGCTCTTCACCTCGCCGACCTCGACGCCGCGATAGGCGACGTTGCCCCTCGGGTACAGGCCACCCGTTTCGGGCAGCTCCACGGTCACCCGGTACTGCCCGATGCCGAGGAACGCGGGCAACCGCATGTAGGCGAAAACCATGATCGCCAGGGCGGTCGTCGCGATGACGGCGAAGATCGCTAGCTGGATCAGGATTCGACGAGTCAGACGCATGCTATGGCCCCTGGTCCCAGCGGTACGGAGCGACCAACGGGTTGCCCGCGGTGCCGGGGCCGCCCGCGATGCACGGGTTGGGGAACTGCCCGATGGTGCGGCCCCACTGCAACTCCAGCCAGGTCAGGTCGCACTCCCACCGGCTTCCGGTGAAGAATCCGGAGTCGATCCTGCTCAATGTCAGGTCGAGGATCAACGTGAGGTTGGCGTAATCGCCGCGCATCCAGTTGGTCAGCGTCTCCTTGGGGAACGGGAACGTCGGCAGGAAGCTCAGCGCGCGGGTCAGCGCGGGGCCGGCATCGGCGAGTTCCTCCAGCACCGGGCCCAGGTCTTCGAGTTCGGCAACCAGCGCCTCCTGGGTCTGGTTGACCGAGTCGGCGGCCAGCGCGCTGAACCTCCCCAACTGGGTGAGCGCCTCGGCAAGGTTGTTGCGCTGGTCTCTGAGCACGGCCAGCGCATCGGGGATGGTCCGTAGGGCCTTGTCCACCACGGGTTTCTGCTCCGCGAGCTGTCCCACCAGGTTGTTGAGGCTCTCCGCCGCGGCGATGATGTCGTCCTTCTGGTCGTCGAGGTAACCGATGGCCTTGTCGAGCTGCTCGATCAGGCTGCGCAGGTCGTTCTCCCGACCGGTGAAGGCGGTGCTCAACGCTTCGGTGATGTCCTGGATCTCGCCGATGCCGCCGCCGTTGAGCAGCATGGCGATGGCAGCCAGCGCCTGTTCGGTGGTCGGGTAGGCCCGCGATGACGACAGCGGAATCAGCGAGCCCTCTTTCAGTCTGCCCTGCGGCGCTTCGTCGGTGGGTGGCGCCAATTCGATGTGCAGCGAACCCAGCAAGCTGGTCTGGCCGAGGGTCGCTGTCGCGTTCGCCGGCAGCTCGACGTCGCCATTGAGCTGCATCGTCACCAGCGCATGCCAGCCTTGACGTTCGATCTTTCTGACGTGGCCGACGTTGACGTCAGCGACCCGGACGCGGGAGTTCGGCTCGATGGTGTCGACCTCTGGCATCTGCGCCTGGATCTGAAACGCTCCCGGCCCCGTGCCCTCGACACCGGGCAGCGGAACGGAGTTCAGCCCGCGCCAGTCGGAACAGCCCGCCAGCAACCCGACCAGCACGGTCGCGATGGCAACCGCGCGAAATGCGCTGGCGCGCATCATGATCCTGCTCCATGCGGCACCATCAGGCCCTGCAGGCCGTCAGCCGGGTTGGGCGCGGTGGGCGGCGCCGCCTCCGCGGGCAGGAGCGGCCCCATGGCTGGTGACGGTGGCGCACCCGCCGGCGGCTCGGCGGAAACCGGTTGCGGCGGAATGTAATCGGGACGCAGCCAGTCCTCGCTGTAGGTGAGCTCATTCGGCCTGGTGGTGGCGCCGACGAAGACGTTCTGCGCGAGCGGCAGGAAGTTGTATTGGCGGTTCTTGATGATCGGCGCCATGTACTGCACGCACAGTTTCGCCGACTCCTCGGCGCCCAGGCGTGAGGCCGCCTGGATGGCGCCGCACAGGAAGGAGACCGGGTCGGCGAAGTTGTTGATCATCGGCACACTGCTGACCGCGCCCTGGGCGGGTTGCCAAATGTTGACGTAGTTCTGCAGGGTGTTGGGAGCCACGTGCAGAAACTGCTTCACGTCGGCGAGACTGTCCGTCAACGCCTGGGTCACGCCCGCGAGTTTGTCCGACGTGGTGCCCAGCGATTCGCGGTTGTCGGCAACGAATGTCTGGACCTCCCCGACGGCCCTGTCGAGGTCCCGGACCGCGTTGGCCACCTCGTCGGGATCGTCGGCGAGCAGACCGGTCACGCCGGCCAGATTCTGGTTGAGCTGACGCATCAGGTTGGTGCTGTCCTGCAGCGCGGACACCAGGGTCGCCAGGTTCTTGACCGTGGAGAAGATGTTGGTGCTGTTGTCCCCCAGCGCCGAAACGGCTTGCGACAGCTTGATGACGGTGTCCCGGATGTTGGCGCCTTCGCCGCGAAGATTGTCGGCGGTGGTGTTGATGACGGAGCCGAGCGGGCTCACGCCGCCGGGCTCGGTGGGCTGCAATGTGTCGGCCAGTGTCGCCAGCTGCTGGCGGACCTCGTCCCATTCCACCGGGACCGCGGTGCGCTCCCGCGGGATCACCGCGTCGTCCTCCATCACCGGCCCACCCGTGTAGGCGGGGGTGAGCTGGATGGTGCGCGCCGTCACCAGCGTCGGCGACAGGATCACCGCCTTCGCGTCCGCCGGCACCTTGTACTTGCTGTCGTACCAGAAGGAGATCTTGACCGACTCCGGCTGCGGCTCGATGGACTCGATCCTGCCGACGGGCACGCCGACGATACTGACATGGTCGCCTGCATAGATGCCGTTGCTGTTCTCGAAGTACGCGACGGCGTAGGTGCGGCTGATCCGATCGGTGGTGCGCAGCAGCACGACCACGCCACCGACCAGAATCACAGCCAGTGAAGCGATCAGGAGGATCCGGAGGGTGCGCGTCATCGTCCGGCCTCCGCGGATCCGAGATGAGGCGCCTCACCGGGCGCGGGTACCAGCACCGGCGCCGGGGTCGGTCCCGGAATCGACTGCTGGCCCGGTGCCGCCTCGGCGGGCGGCCCCGGCGGCGGCCCGCCGGGTGGCGGCGCCGGCAGCGGCGCGCGATAGGGGTAGCAGCCCGGGCCGGGCAACGGCAGCCCGGGCGGCCCGCACGGCTGGTCGCCGGGATTGCCGGTGATGGCGTCGGGAACCGTCAGTCGCGGCTCGCCGCCCTGCCCTGTCCGGGGGTAGGGCGAAGGCAGTGCCGGTGTGCCCGGCTGTCCGACGGGCGGATCGGTCAGTTCCGAGGGCAACAGCACAGTGGGGTCCAGCCCCAGATCGGAGAACGCGGAGTCGATGAAAGGCTGCAGGAACTGGCCCGGGAGCAGGTTGGCGACATAGGTCTTGAAGAACGGCCCGGACGCCACCGACTCGCCCAGCGACATCGAGTACTGCTGAAGCAGTTGGATGGACTTCTGCAGGCGTTCCTTGCGGTTGTCGATCATCGTCAGCACGCCGTTGAGCTTGTCCAGCGCGGGCCGCAGCGTTTCGCGGTTCTCGGCGATGAAGCCCAGCAGTTGATCGCTGAGCGCAGAGATGTTGCCGGAGATCTGATCAAGGGCGGCGCTCTGGTTCCGCAGCTCGATCAGCAGCGCGTTGCTGTTCGCGACCAGGCTCACGACCTGATTGCTGCGCTCGGCCAGCACCGTCGTGGCCTTCTCGGCGTTGCCCAGCAGGGATCGCAACTCGGCGTCGCGCTCGTTGAGGGTCTCCGAGAACCGCGCGACCCCCTGCACGGCAACGCGCAGTTGCGGCGGGGTGTCGGCGAACGTCGCCGACAGGACCCGCAGCGAATCAGACAGCTGATCGGTGTCGAGCCCGCTGATCGTCATCGCCAGATCGCCCAGCGCGTCGGGGAGTTGGTACGGCGACGTGGTGCGCTCGAGCGGGATCGGACCGTCGAGTTGACCCCCGCCCCGCGAGGTGATCTCCAGCATCTTGGAGCCCAGCAGGCCCTGGGTCTTGATCGCCGCCTCGGTGCGCTCACCGAGCCGGATGTCCCGGGCGATGGTGAACGTGACGCGCGCACTTGATCCGTCCAACTCGATGGACTTGACGTCGCCCACGGTGAATCCCGAAACCTGCACGTCTTCACCGGTTTTCAGGCCGCCCGCCTCGGCGAAGTAGGCCGAGTACTCCTTGCCCTGCAGAAACGGCAGCCTGTCGTAGTTCAACGACCCCAGCACGATGCCGATCGTGGCCGCCAGCCCGACGACGCCGACGACGAGTTGGTTGCGTTCACTGAAGGACTTCATCGCGGCGCGCACCTCCCGGTGGACTGGCCGGCGACCTTGACGTACACCGGCTGCCCGCCCTTACCGTTGAGCTTCAGCACGATGTCGCACAGGTAGAAGCTGAAGAAGTCACCGTAGATGCCTTGGCGCGCCAGCGCTTGATACGCGTCCGGGAGCGTGTTGAGGAAGTTGTCGAAGTACTCGTGATCGGCCACCACGATCGCCGCGGAGCGGTCGGTCTCCCGAACCGTCTTGGCCAGCGGCGGACGAGCCTGTGTGAGCAGGTCCGCGACGGTGGCGGCCGCGGCGTTCGTATACGCCAGGCCGTTGCTCAGGTCCTCTTTGCGATCCCGCAGCGTCTGCACCAGGTCGGCGAGCGCGTCGATCGCCTTGGCGAACTGGTCGTTCTGATCACCGAGCGAGCCCAGCACGACGTTGAGGTTGGTGATCACCTGGCCGATCAGCTGGTCCCGGTCGGCCAGCGTGCTCGTCAGGGTCGCAGTCTGCGCCAGGAACGAGTTGATCGTCCCGCCCTGTCCCTGCAGGGCCGAGATCAGCTGACCCGACAGTGCGTTCACCTGCTCGGGATCCAGCGCCCGGAACAGAGGCCGGAATCCACCGATCAGCGCGTCGAGGTCCAGCGCCGGCGCGGTGCGGGCCATCGGAATCGTCTCTCCGGGTTCGAGAGTCGTCGTCGCGCCGGCCCCCTCCTGCAGCGCCAGATAGCGCCCACCGATCAGGTCGTCGTACCGGATGACGGCCCTGCTGCCCTCGGTCAGCACCACCGACTGATCCGCGGTGAACTCGACCAACGCCGTCGTGTCCGGCTGAATGGCGACCTTTTTGACCTTGCCCACCTCGACGCCGGCGATGCGGACGAAGTCCCCGTTCTCCAGCCCGGTCACATTGGCGAACGCAGCCTTGTAGGTGTGGGTCTTCTCCCCGAAACGCATCTGACCGAACACCGCGAACAATCCGAAAACACCGATCAGGCACACAGTCAGGAACGCGCCGAGACGCACGGCGTCGTGGCGCACCCTGGTTGTCAAGCCCGGCATGGCGGTGTACCTCTCCTCGCTCTTGCGACGGCGGTCATGGTTTCGGAGCCGCCTCGCGCGGCAACGGCACGGGTGGTCGGGGCGTCGGCTGCATCTGCGCCGGGTGGTGCACGATGAACGGCTCGGAGCCGGGCCTCGGTCCGGGGTCCCGCGGCGCCATCGGGGGCGGTGCCGGTGGCAGTCCCGGCCACAGCGGGGTGCCGTCCGGTGCGTACAGGTCCGCGCCATAGGCGGGCGCGCCCGGATACGGAACCGGACCGATCGCGGGTCCGCCGAAGAGGTTGCGGATGCTCGGCGGTTCCGGCACCGCCCGGGTGACAGGCAGGTAGTTGGCCCAGGCCGGGAAACCGATGCCCGGATTGGGCCGCCAGTCGATCCCGGTGCCGAATCCGGTGTTGGTGACCAGGTTTCGCACGGGCCAGTTCTTGGCGACGTCGGGCAGCGAACCGCAGCTCGGTTTGCCGCCCGGCCCGCCCTTGGCGCCGATGATCGGCAGGTTGTCCGGGTAGTGGTACGGGTCATCGCCGAGCGTCAGCCCGACGTCGAGCACCAACGTTCGTCCGTTGCCGCCCGGCGCCTCGTAGCCGCCGGTGTCGAGCAGGGTCTTCGCCCCCGTCAGCAGGCAGGTGTAGGACGGGCTGTACTTGTGCAGCAGGTTCGTGGTCGGCTCGAGCACGTTGACGGCCTTGATGAGGTTGGCCTGGTTGGGCGCCAGCAAGCTGATGCCGCTGTTGGAGAGTCCCGTGGTGGCCAGCAGCAGAGCATCCAGCTGGGTGGCGCGGGCGGTGATGGTCGTGCTGGTGGTGCTGAGCGCATCCAGGGTGGTCAGGATGTCCTGCGCGGCAGCGCTGTACGTGTCGTTGAAATCTCGTAGCGCCCGCCAGTCGGCGGCGATCGTGTCGCTGCGCGGATTCAGCTGGAGCAGGACCTGATTCGCGTCGGTGGTGGCCTGGCCGATTCGCTCGCCCTGCCCACGGACACCGTCGGCCAGCGCTGACAGGGTGCTGTTGAGCTTGGCCACGTCGATGCGCTCGATGATGTCGACGATGTTCTGGAACACCGTGTTGGCTTCGACGGTGACATTGCGGGACTCGATCACCTGCCCGGCTTGCAGCTGTCCCTGGGGATTCTCCGGATAGACCAGGTCGACGAACTTGGCACCGAAGACCGTGGTCGCCCGGATCTGACCTTCGACGTTGGCCGGGATGAACGCGATCTTGTCCTTGTCGATCTCCAACGTCAGCGCCACCGGTTGGCTGCCGCCCTGGATGGCAGAGACCCGCCCGACCTGGACACCGCGCAGCTTGACCTTGGAGTTGGTCTCCATCACCAGGCCCGCACGTTCAGAGGTCAAGGTCACCGTTTCGTGCGGCTTGAACGTGCCGAAGAACAACGAGTACGTCAGCCACAGGGCGACCGCGAGCAGGACGAGCAGGATCAGCGTGTACCACGCCGGATGCAGGCCCTCGTCGTGTTGGTCCATGTCAGCCCGCCAGATTGAAGTTGCCGGACTGGCCGTAGACGGCGAGCGAGAGGAGCACCAGCACGGACGCCGAGACGATCAGCGAGGTGCGCACCGCCCGCCCGACGGCCTCCCCGACGCCTGCCGGCCCGCCGCGCGCGGTGTAGCCGTAATAGGTGTGCACGAGCATGATGATCACCGACAACACGATGCACTGCCCGAACGACCACATCAGGTCGGTGGGGTTGAGGAACGTCTTGAAGTAGTGGTCGTAGACGCCCGTCGACTGACCGTAGATCACGGTCGTACCGAACCGCGCCGCCCAGAACGCCATCAGCACACCCACGCAGTACAACGGGATCACCACGAGGAAGCCGGCGACCACCCTGGTCGAGGCGAGGAACGCGATGGACCGGATGCCCATCACCTCGAGCGCGTCGATCTCCTCGTTGATCCGCATGGCGCCGAGTTGTGCGGTGGCGCCGGCGCCGATGGTGGCCGACAACGCGATCGCGGTGGTGGCCGGTGCGATCAGCCGAACGTTGAAGTAGGCCGACACGAAGCCGGTCAGCGCCTCGACGCCGAGTTCGGAGAAGTCGCTGTAGCCCTGCACCGCCACCAGCGCGCCGGTGGTGACCGTCAGGAAGCCGACGATCGCGACCGTCCCGCCGATGACGATGAGCGCCCCCGCCCCGAGCCCCATCTGGGCGACGATCCGGATCAACTCGACGCTGTAGTGGCTGAAGACGTAGCCGACGGAGCGCAATGTGCGGCCGTAGAACTTCGTCTGCACCCCGATGTCGATCCAGGGATCGGCGACGGAGCGGAACCGGCCTTTCAGCCACGGGAACTGGGAATGGGGCCGAGCGACTGTCATAGCGTGATCTTGATCGCTACGGCCGTCGCGACGATGTTGATCGCGAACAGCGCCATGAAGGTGAACACCACGGTCTCGTTCACCGCGTTGCCGACCCCAGCCGGGCCGCCACGCACGGAAATCCCTTTGTAGCAGGCGATCAGACCGGCGGAGAGCCCGAACAACGCGGCCTTCATCAACGCGATCACCACATCGGCGGTACCGATGATCAGCGTCAGGCCCGCCGCGAACGCGCCCGGCGACACGTGCTGGATGTACACGACGAAGAAGTAGGCCCCCGACAGGCCGACGAGGATCACGGTCGCCGACAGCGCCAGCGACACGACCATGGCGGCCAGGACCCGGGGAACCACAAGGGCCTGAATGGGATTGATGCCCATCACCCGCAGTGCGTCGAGTTCCTCGCGGATGGTGCGGGCGCCCAGATCGGCACACATCGCGGTGGCCCCCGCGCCGGCGACCACCAACACGGTCACGATCGGCCCGATCTGGCGGACGGTGCCGAGCGCAGCTCCGGTCCCGGAGAAGTCCGCGGCGCCGAGCTCGGTCAGCAGGATCGTTGTGATGAAGGTGAGCAGCACGGTGTAGGGAATCGTCAGCAGCAGCGTCGGCACAATCGACACCCGAGCGACGAACCATGCCTGGGAGATGAACTCACGCCACGCGAACGGCGGCTGGAACAGCGCCACGAAGGTGTCCAGCGCCATCGAGAAGAAGCCGCCGAAAGCGCGCACGGGCTTGGCGATCACGTCAGAAGCGACCATCTATCGCGCCCCTCCCCGTGTGCACCTCAGCCATCGGTCCTCCGACAACCGGCCTGGCCCCGATTCGGGTGGGGCTGAGGTTACACAGCCGAGGACGCGCAGAACCGTATATCAAGAAATTCTGAGCTGGCAATACGAACGCCGTCGGGCGAGCTGAGACCAACTGGATACGTCGTGACTAGATACTCCGGACGGCGCCTTCGAGTTCGGCGATCACGATCCTGCGCATGCCCAGCATCGCCTTGGTCGCCGCCGCCGCCCGCGCGGGATCCGGATCGCCGATCAATTCACTGAGCCGGTCCGGCACGATCTGCCAGCTCAGCCCGTAGCGGTCCTTGAGCCAACCGCACTGCGATTCCTGGCCACCGTCGACCAGCCGGTCCCAGTAGTGATCGACCTCGTCCTGGTCACGGCAGGCGACGGTGAACGACACGGCCTCGGTGAACGGGAACTGCGGCCCGCCGTTGATGGCGATGAAGCGCTGACCGTCGAGCGTGAACGTCGCCGTCACCACCTCGCCGGGATTCCCGGGGCCGGCGTCGGTGTAGCGCGCGACGCACTCGACGGCGGAGTTCGGGAAGATCGCGGTGTAGAACGCGACCGCCTCCTCCAGGTTGTCGTCGAACCACAGCGACGGCGTGATGGCGGGCATGGCAGCTCCTTCGGTCGAACAGTGTCCTGCCCGTTCCGACTCGGCGACGCCCCGCCACTCATCGGCGGGCGCCGCGGTTCACCGTGGGCCGGTGGCTCCGACCGCCCGCAGCGCGAAATCCAGCACCGTCTCCTGGGCCTGCTTGCGGATCTGCGGATCGTCGCTGTTTTGGTTGCCGAGCACCCTGCTGACCACCGCATTGATCGCGACGGCATCGATCTCGGGTTCGGTAAGCGGGAAAGAGCCGTCATGCCGGCCACGGCGCAGGATCTCCGACAGCGACCGCTCACGGTCGGCGTGAAAGCGCTCCCTCAGCTCGCGGTAGCCTCTGGCCGCTCGGACCTCCTCGGAGTCGATGACGGTCAGCTGCAGTCGCTGCTGCGGGTCCACCACGAGGTCGAACACGGCGGCGATCCACGCCGCGAGCTGGTCGGTCGGTGTGCCGACCGCGGCGTCGGCGACCGCGTCCACCGCAGCGACGACCGCCTCGCACTCCTGCTGCAGCAACGCCAGGAAGAGGTCGTCCTTCGACAGAAAATGCCGGTAGAACGCCCGGCTGGACACTCCGGCCCCACGCAGGATCGCCGACACCGGAACAGGTCCGGAGTGCGGTTCTGCCAGGCAGTGGTATGCGGCGGTGATGATGCGCCGTCGATCGTCATCATGATGACCCCCCATTGTCACAACCGTAAATATTACTGTCAGCAGGGTTGACCCGGCCCCGGGACGGCAACCACCCGCCCGCGCAGTAGCGTGATCGCGGGGACCAGCCGAGAGGACGCCCGTGAGCACCACCTGCAACGAACCAAGGACCGTCACCTTCCGCGGCGCCGAAGACCTGACACTTGTGGCCGACGAGTGGAACAAGCCGGCGGGGACCGCCGGGTTCGACTCCGCGCGCCCCTCGGTGCTGATGCTGCACGGCGGTGGGCAGAACCGGTTCTCCTGGAAGAAGACCGGAAAGATCCTGGCCGGTGAGGGTTTGCACGTGGTCGCGCTCGACAGCCGCGGCCACGGTGACAGCGACCGCTCCCCCGACGCGAACTACACCGTCGAGTCGCTGTGTGCCGACACCTGCGCGGTGCTCGACCAGATCGGGCGGCCGACCGTGCTCATCGGCGCCAGCATGGGCGGCCTGACCGGGATTCTGACGGCCCGGCAGGCCCGTGCCGGGCGCGTGGCGCGGTTGATCCTCGTCGATGTGGTGCCGCGCTACGAGAAGGAAGGCAGCGCCCGCATCCGCGATTTCATGTTCAGTCACGTTCACGGCTTCGACTCACTGGAGCAGGCCGCCGACGCGGTGGCCGCGTATCTGCCGCACCGGACGAAACCCCGCAGCCCCGAAGGGCTCAGGAAGAATCTGCGGCGCCACAACGGCCGGTGGTACTGGCATTGGGATCCGGCGTTTCTGACCAAGCCGAACGAGGACCCGTTCGTGCGGGTCGAGCTGCTCGAGCAGGCGGCGATCGAGTTAACGATCCCGATCCTGCTGGTGCGCGGGAAACTGTCCGATGTGGTGAGCGAGGAAGCGGTGCACGACTTCCTGGCGAAGGTCCCGGGTGCCGAGTTCGTCGAGCTCTCCGGTGCCGGACACACCGCGGCCGGGGACGACAACGACGCGTTCTCGGACGTCGTCACCGAGTTCGTGTTGCGATGAGCGCTCGCGCGAAGAGCAGAGTGGCCCGATGAGCGCTCGCGCGAAGAGCGGAGTGGCCCGATGAGCGCTCGGGGCTTCAACTTTCTGGAGCAGCCTGAGCTGCCCGCCCCGCAGGTGAGTGAGGCCCAGGCAGCCGACATCCTGTCCACGCACTACGGCATCACCGCGCGTGTGGAGTCGCTGGGCAGCCAACAGGACAAGAATTTCACCGTCCACGCCGACGACAGTCAGATCGTGGGCGTCCTCAAGATCGCCAATCCGGCGTTCACAGCCGAGGAACTGGCCGCACAGGACGAAGCCGCGCAGCTGATCGCGGAGGCCGAACCGGCGCTGCGGGTGTCGGTTCCGTTGGAGAACAAGGCCGGGCAGAAGTGCACGGCCGTCGAGGATTTGGCAGACGGCACCGCGTATGTGCGGCTGCTGCGCTACCTGCCGGGCGGGACGTTGCTACAGTCCGGGTACCTGAGCCCGGAGGCGGTCGCCGGTCTCGGCGACGTCGCCGGGCGCGTGAGCCGGGCCCTGGCGCAGTTCACCCATCCCGGACTGGACCGGATCCTGCAGTGGGACCTGCGATTCGGCATGGATGTGGTGGAGACGCTGAGCTCGCATGTCGCCGACGCGCCGCTGCGGGACCGGCTGCTGGCAGCGGCGCGGGAGGCGTGGGCGCGAATCACCCCGCTCGATGAGAAGCTGCCGCGCCAGGCCGCCCACATCGACCTGACCGACGCGAACGTGGTGGTGTCCCGCGAGGGCGCCCGTGTGCGCCCCGACGGAGTCATCGACTTCGGCGACCTGTCCCACACCTGGGCGGTCTCCGAGCTCGCCATCACCGCCTCGTCGGTACTGGGACATGTTGGTGCCCAAGTTGTTTCTGTACTCCCGGCGATCAGGGCCTTCCACGCCGTACGTCCGCTGTCGGCGGCCGAGGCCGACGCGCTCTGGCCGCTGATCGTGTTGCGGACCGCGGTGCTGATCGTGAGCGGAGCACAGCAGGCAGCGCTCGACCCGGACAACGACTACATCACCGCGCAGTCCGACGGCGAGCGTCGCATGTTCGAGGTGGCCACCTCCGTCCCGGTCGACGTGATGACCGCGCAGATCAAGGCCGACCTGGGATTGGCCGAGACGCGTCCCCCGGTGGCGGTCCAGGCGCAGCTCATCGGCGTGGACCGGTCGGCGGCCGTGAGCCTCGACCTGTCAACGACGTCGGATCTGTACGACGACGCGTTCGACTCGGCTGGATCGCTCCGACCCGGCACGGACGAGGACGCCGCACAGGCCGCCCTGGACCGGGGCGCCGCGGTTGTGGTGACCCGCTTCGGCGAGGCGATGCTGTGCCGGGCGCCGAGACTGAGCCAGGACAGCCCGGAGGTGGTGGCCACCGGCGTCAGCGTGTGGACTGCCGCCGACACGCCGATCGCAGCACCGTGGGACGGCGAGGCGCTGCACGACAGCACCGGATCGATCACGTTGCGCGGCAAGGATTTCGAGGTGACACTGGTCGGCGTGACTCCTGGGCCCACCGGGGCCGTCACCGCCGGGGAGCTCGTGGGCACCTCGCGTGCGCGCGACCGGTTCGAGGTCAGTGTGCGCCCGGCCGGTGCACCGGCGGCCCCTGCGTTCGTGCGCGCCGAGCTCGCTGCGGGGTGGCTGGCCCACTCCCGGGATCCGCGACCGCTACTCGGCCTCGCACCCCTGCCAGGCCGCGCCGCCGCGGACCTGCTGTCCCGCAGGGACGCGAGTTTCGCTCCGGTTCAAGAGTTCTACTACCGCACACCGCCGCAGATCGAGCGGGGCCGTCGGCACTATTTGATGTCTACCGCCGGCCGTAGTTATCTCGACATGGTCAACAACGTGACCGTCCTGGGCCACGCACATCCGCGGATCGCAGATGCCGCCACCCGCCAGTTGCGCAAGCTGAACACGAATTCACGGTTCAACTACGAGGCTGTTGTCGAGTTCAGTGAGCGGCTGGCCGCGCTGCTGCCCGACCCGCTGGACACGGTGTTCCTGGTCAATTCGGGTTCGGAGGCCAGCGATCTCGCGATCAGGCTGGCGACGGCAGCGACGGGCCGTCGCGACGTGGTCGCGGTCCGCGAGGCCTATCACGGCTGGACATTCGGCACCGACGCGGTGTCGACGTCTACCGCTGACAACCCGAATGCGCTTGCGACCCGGCCGGATTGGGTGCACACCGTGGAATCGCCGAACAGCTTCCGCGGCAAGTTCCGCGGCACTGAGGCTTTCCGCTACACCGACGAGGCGGTGGCTCAGATCGAAGACCTCATCGCATCGGGGCGCGCGCCGGCGGCGTTCATCTGCGAGAGCGTATACGGCAACGCCGGCGGCATGGCGCTGCCGGACGGTTACCTGCAGCAGGTGTACGCCGCGGTGCGGGCCGGTGGCGGGCTGGCGATCTCCGACGAGGTGCAGGTCGGCTACGGCCGGCTGGGCAACTGGTTCTGGGGCTTCGAACAACAGGACGCAGTGCCCGACATCGTTGCGGTGGCCAAGGCGACCGGCAACGGGTATCCGCTCGGCGCGGTGATCACCAGTCGCGCTGTCGCCGACGCGTTCTCCAGCCAGGGCTACTTCTTCTCGTCGACGGGCGGCAGTCCGCTGTCGTGCGCGATCGGTCTGACCGTCTTGAACGTGTTGCGCGACGAGGGTTTACAGGACAACGCCCGCCGCGTCGGCGAACACCTCAAAGCCCGGCTGGAGGCGCTGCGCGATCGTCACCCGATCGTCGGCACCGTGCATGGGTTCGGGCTGTACCTAGGCGTCGAGATGATCCGGGATGAGCAGTCGCTGGCGCCGGCGACCGAGGAGACCGCAGCGATCTGCGACCGGATGCTCGATCTCGGCGTGGTGATTCAGCCCACCGGGGACCACCAGAACATCCTCAAGACCAAGCCGCCGCTCTGCATCGACGTCGAAGCCGCCGACTTCTACGTCGACACCCTGGATCGGGTGCTGACCGAGGGCTGGTAGCACCCACCGGCAATGGCGCCGAAGCCGGCCCGATGAGCATCAGAGTTGAGCCTCAGAATTTTCTTTGGTCACTGTGGTTTCGTGTGTCACTTGCGTTGTGCGCGGGCGGGTTTGTTGTCGGACCCTCGAACTAATGTTCGATATATGGAGTTGGTGTCCGAGGCGGTGGAGGCGATCGTCGAGCAGATCGCCGTGCTGTCCAAAGCCGCCGACGAGCTCTCCCACCGCGAGCTGATTGGCCTGCTGACCGAGTTGACCAGGGTGCTGCGGTCGGTCCCGGCACTGGAGCACAAGGTGCTGGCGCGGCTGACAGACGAAACCGAACCGTCCCGGGTGGGCGCGGCGAGCTGGAAAGAGATGCTGACCACGACCCTGCGGGTCAGTGGTGCTGAGGCGGCGCGCCGGCTCGCCCGCGCCAAGACGTTGGGGCCGCGCCGAGCCATGACCGGACAACCGTTGCCGCCGCTGTGGGAGGCCACCGCCGCCGCCCAGGCTCGAGGGTTGCTCGATGAGGAGCATGTCGCGGTGATCGCGAAGTTCCACCGTAAGCTGCCGTCCTGGGTTGACGTCGGCACCCGCGCCGAGGCCGACCGGCACCTGGCGTGGGCCGGGGCGGGATTGGATCCGGAGAACCTGACCGAAGCCGCGCGGGTGCTGTTGACGATGATCGACCAGGACGGCGCCGAACCCTCCGACAAGGAGTTGGCCGAAAAGTGTGGCATCACGATCAGCAAGCAGCGTCCCGACGGCACGGCCAAGATCTCCGGGGTGCTCAGCCCCGAAGCGCTGGCGATCTGGCAGGCGATCTTCGCCAAAGAAGCCGCCCCAGGCGCCAATCTCCCCGACGACCCCGCGGCAGGTAACAACCCGCCACCCGCCGAGCAGGCATCAGGCGGAGATACCGGGGCGGCGCCGGGCGCTGATCGGCACGCTGAGCCCGACCGCGATGACGGTGGGCGCGATACCCGCACCCAGGCCCAACGCAACCATGATGCGTTGCTGGCCGTGGGACGCAGGCTGCTCGAATCCGGCCAACTGGGCAGCCACAACGGCCTCCCGGTGACGGTGATCGTCTCGACCAGCTTGCAGGAGCTGGAAAAGGGGGCCGGGGTGGCGGTCACCGGCGGCGGATCATTGCTACCGATGCCCGACCTGATCCGGATGGCCGCCCAGGCCCACCACTACCTGTACGTCTTTGACGAGCACACCGGTCAAAGCCTGTATCTGGGTCGGGCCAAACGGTTCGCCAACGCCGCCCAGCGGCTGGTCCTGCATGCCCGCGACCGGGGCTGCACCCGGCCCGGCTGCACCGTTCCCGGCTCGTGGGCCCAGGTCCACCACGCCGTCACCGGCTGGAAAGACGACGGACAGACCAACATCGACGATCTGACCTTCGCCTGCGGACCGCACAACCGCATGATCGAGAACACCGGCTGGACCACCACCAAAAACGCCAAGAACCAGACCGAATGGCACCCACCACCCGAACTCGAGGCCGGCCAACACCGCATCAACGGCTACCACCACCCCGAACGCTACCTACTCCCCGAAAACGACCAAGGCCCGTAACGCCGCCGCATGAGAGGGGTTGCTTTATGCGCCGTCGCTGGGTTTCATCACACGATGACACGCACCCCCAACGACCTGGTGACCGAGTTCTGCGCCAAGTGGGCCGACCCCGATCCCGAGGAATTGGCCGCCTACTTCACCGAAGACGGTGTCTACCACAATATCCCGATGGATCCGGCGGTCGGGCGCGATGCCATCAAGACGTTCATCGCCGAGTTCACCGGCATGGTGGACGGCATCGATTTCCAGGTGCACCGTCAGGTCTGTTCGGGCGGACTGGTGTTGAACGAACGAATCGACGTGATGCGCTTCAAGGACGGCCGGGAACTGCCGCTGCCGGTGGCCGGCGTGTTCGAGATCGTCGGCGGCCGGATCGCGTCCTGGCGCGACTATTTCGACATGGCGACGGTGACCTCCGCCTGGAGCTAGGAGTCTGCTGAATTAATCCGGCGTGGTGGCGGGGTTTGTGGCTGGGTTCTCGAGATGATTAATGGATGCAGGGGCATTCTGAGGATCAGCGTGAGCTGTTGGATGCGGAGTCGGTTGCCGGGC
>NZ_JBTBFV010000041.1:0-47380 GCF_054786995.1 Mycobacterium sp. ZZG | reverse complement strand
GGCTCAATCTCGTCGAGCGCTGGTTTGCCGAGCTGACCACCAAGAAACTGCGCCGCTCCACTCACACCTCGGTGCGGCAACTCAACGCCGATATCCGTGCCTGGATCGACACCTGGAACGACAACCCCAAGCCTTACGTCTGGACTAAGACCGCCGACCAGATCCTGGCAAGCATCGCCAACTACTGCAACCGAATTAATGACTCAGGACACTAGATTCGCGGCTCGGCCGCGGCAGCTAGATTCGCGGCTCGGCCGCGGCAGCTAGATACCCGCCGGTCAGTACTGTGGTGCCCATGCGTCGTCTGGTGCCGGCTGTCGTGCTGTCGATGGCCGTCGTGCTCCCGCTGGCGGCCTGCTCCCCCGGCCTGGCCGCCAACCCCCGCTTCGCGACCGACTCCGGCGCCGGCCCCCAGGGTGAGCCGCAAACCAGCGACCAACCCGCCGGACCGCCCGCCGTCGAGGCTCCGAAGAACGACCTCTCCTGGCGGGACTGCACCTCGCGGGTGTTCGCCGCCGCGGCCGTGGAAGCGCTGCCGGGGGTGAAGCTCGACTGCGCCAGCTACGACGCGGACCTGGATCCGATCAACGGCGCCACCGGCACCGTGAGCATCGGCGTGGTGCGCGCGACGTCCGTGCAGACCCCCGCCGACGCCGGCCCGCTCGTGATGACCACAGGCTCGGACGTGCCGTCATCGGTGCAGCTGCCGGTATGGCTGTCCCGGGCGGGCGCCGACGTCCTCGCGAGCCACCCGATCGTGGCGGTGGACCGCCGCGGCATCGGCATGTCCGGGGCGCTGGACTGCCGCGACCTGTTCGACCGGCAGGAGATGTTCGAGCAGGCCCAGTTCCAGGCCGGCGACGATCCCGTCGCCAACCTGGCAGCGATCACCATGACCGCGACGACCAGCTGCACCGACACCATCGCCCCGGGTGACTCGGCCTACGACAACGCGCATGCCGCCGAGGACATCGAACGGCTGCGCACCACCTGGGACGTGCCCGCACTGGCCCTGCTCGGCATCGGCAACGGCGCCCAGGTGGCGCTGGCCTACGCGGGGTCGCATCCGAACAAGGTCGCCCGCCTGCTGCTGGACTCGCCGCTGCCGCTGGGAATCTCGGCTGAAGCCGCGACCGAACAGCGGGTCAAGGGCGAACAGGCCGCGCTCGACGCGTGGGCCACCCAGTGCCTGGCCACCAACTGTCCGGCCGGGCCCGATCCGTTGGGTGCGGTCGACGCGCTGCTCGCCGACGCGCGCGCGGGCCGCGGACCCGGCGGGGCGTCGGTGGCCGCGGTCGCCCACGCCATCTCGACCGCGCTGGGCTACCCGCGCGCCGGCCGCGTCGACGCGGGCAACGAGCTCGCACTGGCCGTCGCCGACGCCCGCAACGGCGACACCAACCGATTCAACAACCTCATCAACCAGGCCGAGACCCTGCGCCAGACCGACGGACAGTTCGTCAACACCTGCAGCGACGCACTGAACCGGCCCACCCCCGATCGGGTCCGGGAACTCGTGGTCGCGTGGGGCAAGATGTATCCGCAGTTCGGCACCGTGGGTGCGTTGGACATGGTCAAGTGCCTCAACTGGCCCAGCGGCAGCGCCCCGAAAGAGCCCAGCGGCCTGGAGATCCCGACCCTGCTGCTGGGCGTGCAGAACGACCCGATCGTCGGCAACGAAGGCGTCGCGGCCGTGGCCGCCACCGCCATCAACGCCGGCTCGGCGAACCGGCGGGTGATGTGGCAGGGCATCGGACACGGCGCGACGATCTACTCGCCCTGCGCCCTGCCCCCCGCGATCGAATACCTCAAGACCGGTCAGCTTCCGTCCACCGACACGTACTGCCCGGCCTGACGGTTCCCTGGGAACCCTGCGGTACGGTGCGGGGCGTGCGCGATCTTGTTCTGACGGTTTTCCGGCCTCGCACGACACCTCCCACCACGGCGTCGGTGCTGCGATCCATCCTGTGGCCGTTGGCCATCATGGCGGTGATCCACCGCAGCTACGTGCTCGTCTTCAACCGCTACATCACCGACGACTTCGCGCCCGTCTACCGGGCTGTCATCAACTTCAAGTTCGGCTGGGACATCTACAACGAGCACTTCGACCACGTCGACCCGCACTACCTCTATCCCCCGGGCGGCACGCTGATCATCGCGCCGTTCGGCTATTTGCCCGAGGTCGCGTCGCGCAACTGGTTCATCTTCTTCAATACCGTCGCGATCATCCTGGCCGGCTATTTCCTTCTGCGGCTGTTCAACTACACGCTGTCCTCGGTGGCGGCGCCGGCGCTGCTGCTGGCGATGTTCTGCACCGAAAGCGTCACCAACACACTGGTGTTCGGCAACATCAACGGCGTCATCCTGCTGCTGGAGGTGCTGTTCTTCCGGTGGCTGCTGGACGGCAACCGCAGCCACGAATGGTGGGCCGGGGTAGCCATCGGCCTGACCCTGGTGGTCAAACCGCTGATCGCGCCGCTGCTGCTGCTGCCGCTGCTGAACCGGCAGTGGCGGGCGCTGGTGACCGCGTTCCTGGTGCCGGTCGCGTTCAACCTCGCGGCCTGGCCGCTGATCAGCGACCCGATGAACTTCGTTACCCGCACGGTGCCGTACATCCTGTCCACCCGCGACTACTTCAACAGCTCCATCCTGGGCAACGGCATCTACTACGGCCTGCCGATGTGGCTGATCATGGCGCTGCGGGTCACGTTTGTGGTGCTCGGCGTGATCGCGCTGTGGCTGCTGTACCGCTACTACCGAACCCGCGATCCGTTCTTCTGGATGCTGACCTCGTCCGGAGTGCTGCTGGTGACCTCCTGGCTGGTGCTGTCGCTGGGGCAGGGCTACTACTCGATCGTGCTGTTCCCGTTCCTGATGACCGTGGTGCTGCCCAATTCGGTGATCCGCAACTGGGTGGCCTGGCTGGCTGCGTACGGGTTCCTGACCATGGACCGCTGGCTGCTGTGGCAGCTTCCGTCGACCGGGCGCGCACTGGAATACCTGAAGATCACCTTCGGCTGGTCGCTGATGGCGGTGGTCATCTTCTCCGTGCTGTTGTTCCGCTACCTCGACGCCAAACGGGACGGCCGCCTCGACGAGGGCATCGATCCGCCGTGGATGAAGCAGCTGGCCCCGGCGGTCAAGTCGTCCGAGTAGCCTGAAACCCATGACAGGTCCCAAGCTCGAACTCACCGACGACCAATGGCGCGAACGGCTGACGCCGCAGGAGTTCGCGGTGCTGCGGCGGGCCGGTACCGAGCGTCCGTTCACCGGTGAGTACACCGACACCAAGACCGAGGGTGTATACCAGTGCCGCGCCTGCGGCGCCGAATTGTTCCGCAGCACCGAGAAGTTCGAGTCGCACTGCGGCTGGCCGTCGTTCTTCGACCCGGCCGATTCTGACGCGGTGATCCTGCGGCGCGACGACTCGCTGGGCATGCGCCGGGTCGAGGTGCTGTGCGCCAACTGCCACAGTCACCTGGGCCACGTCTTCGAGGGTGAGGGCTACCCGACCCCGACCGATCAGCGCTACTGCATCAACTCGATCTCGCTGCGGCTGGTGCCGACGGAGTCACAGCAGTCCTGACACCTGGGCCGTCGTGACGGCGATGGCCGGCTGCCGCATCAGGGCAGCGCGGCCACCAGCTGCTCGACCGACACCCGCGGGCCGGTGAAGAACGGCGTCTCCTCGCGCACGTGACGGCGCGCGTCCGTGGCCCGCAGATCCCGCATCAGGTCGACGATGCGGTGCAGTTCCGGCGCCTCGAACGCCAGCAGCCATTCGTAGTCGCCGAGCGCGAACGCCGGCACCGTGTTTGCGCGCACGTCCTTGTAGCCGCGCGCGGCCATCCCGTGCTCGGCGAGCATGCGGCGACGCTCGTCGTCGGGAAGCAGGTACCACTCCAGGGACCGCACGAACGGGTAGACGCAGATGTAGGCGCCGGGCTCCTCGCCGGCCAGAAACGCCGGGATGTGGCTCTTGTTGAACTCGGCCGGCCGGTGCAGCGCCACGTTGCTCCACACCGGGGCGGACGCCCGGCCCAGCGCGGTGGTGCGCCGCAAATCCGAGTAGGTCTTCTGCAGAGCCTCGACGGTCGGCGCGTGGGTCCACATCATGAAATCGGCGTCCGCGCGCATCCCGGCGACGTCGTAGAGGCCGCGCACGACCACTCCCGAATCCTCCTGCCGTTTCAGGAAGGTCGCGGTCTCGTCGACGACGGCTGCCCGGGCGTCATCCGCGGTGTCGAGCACACCCGGTTTCACCGCGAACACCGAGAACATCAGGTAGCGGATCGTCGAGTTCAGTTCGTCGTAATCGAGCTTGGCCATGCGCCTATCGTGCCACGCACACGGCTGTGATCCAGCACGTCATCGGGCGGCGGGCGCTGGGCCGACCATCAGCGCGGCCACCGCCCGGGTCGCCGCCGCGACACACGCGGGCACACCGATGCCGTCCAGGTAGGCGCCGGCGACCGCGAGCCCCCTGGGCAGCCCGGCGCGCAGCTCGGCGACCAGCGCGGCGTGCCCCGGACCGTACTGCGGCATCGCGTCGATCCAGCGGACCACGCGCGCGTCGACGGGTTCCACCGTGATGCCGAACAACGTCGTCAGATCCTGCGCCGCCCAGGTCAGCAGGTCCTCGTCGCCAGTGCTGCCCGCGAGATCATCGCCGAAGCGGCCGTAGGACAGCCGCACCATCTCCACGTTGGCCCGTCGTCCCCACTTGCGCGACGACAGCGTGACCGCCTTGGTGCGCAACCGGCCGGGGCCGGCGACGAGCACCCCGGACTGGTCGGGCAGTGGGGTGCCGCCCGGCAGCGCCAGCGCCACGACCGCCGCCGACGCCACCGGGATCCGGCGGGCCGCCGCCGCGGTCTGCGGGGCGAGGTCGGCGATCAGCGCCGGCAGCCGCGGTGCGGGCACCGCGAGCACCACGGCGTCGGCCGGCCAGCGGACGCCCTCGTCGTCGACCACCTCCCAACCGCTGCCCGCCGGGCGCACGGTGTGCGCCGCGACCTGCGCCCAGTCCAGATCCGCCTGCCGCACCAGTTCGTCGACCAGCACCTGGTAGCCGCCGTCGATGGCGCCGAACACCGAGCCGGGCTGGGGCGGCGGCAGCGCCAGCGACACCGCCTCGGTCAGATTGCGCGCCCCGCCGTCGAGGGCCGCGGCGACCGTCGGTGCGCCCGCGCGGATGCCGATGGTCGCCGCGGAGCCGGCGTACACCCCGCCCAGCAGCGGGTCGACCGAGCGGATCACGACCTGCTCGCCGAACCGGTCACCGACGAGCTCCGCCACCGACGGGTCGGCGCCCTGCCGCCAGGTGAAGGGTCGCCGCGGCTCGTCGAGCATCCACCGGATGGTGGCGTCGTCGACCAAACCGGTCAACGCGGTCGGCCGCGACGGAATGCCCTGCACGGTGTCCGCGGGCAGCTGGTGCAGCCTGCCCCCGCTGTAGATCAGCGGCCGTGCACCCGAGGTGGCGATCTGTCGGCCGGCCAGCCCGAGCTCGTTGAGCAGAGCCGGCACTTCCGGTCGACGGGCGACGAACGCCTCCGCGCCGACGTCGAGGAGTTGCCCGCCGACACGTTCGGTGCGCAGCACCCCACCCAGCCGGTCGGCGGGGTCGAGCACCGTGATCGACGCATCGGGGCCTGCGGCGACGCGCAACCGGTACGCCGCGGCCAGACCCGAGATACCGCCGCCGACGACGCAGTACCGCAGCGGAGCCGCCGCGCTCACAGCTCGTGCACCAGCGCCACGGCGTCGGTGATCACGGCGGGATCGGTGGCCGGCAGCACGCCGTGCCCGAGGTTGAACACATGCCCGACCGCGCCGGCGTCGATCGCCCGCCTGCCGTCCTCCACCACCGCGCGCACCGCACGGTCGACCACGGGCCAGCCGGCCAGCAGCACCACCGGGTCCAAGTTGCCCTGCAGCGCAGTTCCGGGCCGCACCCGCGTCGCGGCGTCGTGCAGCGCCGTGCGCCAGTCGACGCCCACCACGGCGGGCACCCCATGACCGGTGACAGCCTCGGACATGGCGCCCAGCAGCTCGGCGGTGCCGACCCCGAAGTGCGTCATCGGCACCCCGTACCCGGCCAGCGACGCGAACACTCGCGCGCTGTGCGGCAGCACGTACGCCCGGTAGTCCGCCAGCGACAGCGTGCCCGCCCACGAATCGAACACCTGGATGGCATCCACCCCGGCCTCGACCTGGGTGCGCAGGAACGCGATCGTGACGTCGGTCAGCGCGGCCATCAACGCGTGCCATGTGTCGGTCTCGCCGAACATCATCGCCTTGGTGCGTTCGTGGTTGCGGCTCGGCCCGCCCTCGACCAGGTAGGACGCCAGAGTGAACGGCGCGCCGGCGAACCCGATCAACGGGACGTCGCCCAGCTCGGCGACCAGCTGGCCCACCGCGGTGGCCACCGGAGCCACCTGGCCCGGTTCCAGCGGGCGGATCCCGGCGACGTCGCCGGCCGTGCGGATCGGATGCGCGATCACCGGTCCGACGTCGGGGACGATGTCGAGGTCGATCCCGGCGGCCCGCAGCGGAACCACGATGTCGGAGAACAGAATGGCCGCATCGACGCCATGCCTGCGCACCGGCTGCAGCGTGATCTCAGTGATCAGGTCGGCGTCGAAACAGGCCTGCATCATGGTGTTCTTGGCCCGCAGTTCCCGGTACTCGGGCAGCGACCGGCCCGCCTGTCGCATCAGCCACACCGGCACCCGGAGCGGCTTGCGACCGGCGACGGCGGCCAGGTACGGGGATTCGGGCAGCTCACGGCGCGTGTTCATCGCCCACCATGCTGCCATGCCCGCTAATGCCCGAATCGGCGCGCCATGAGCACAGACCTGGCCGAATCCGCTAGCGTCAAACGACGTGACCACCGCCGAACCGGCTCCATTCCGTGAAGCGGTGGCGGCGATGAATGCCACCACCGTACGGCCGGAGATCGAGCTGGGCCCGATCCGGCCGCCGCAACGCCTGGCGCCGTTCAGTTATGCGCTGGGCGCCGAGGTCAAGCACGCCGAGACGGCGATCATCCCCGAACGTTCCGAGGGTGACGCATTCGGCCGGCTGATCCTGCTGCACGACCCCGAGGGCGCCGACGCCTGGGACGGCACGATGCGCCTCGTTGCCTACATCCAGGCCGACCTGGACTCCTCGGAAGCCGTTGATCCGCTGCTGCCCGAGGTGGCATGGAGTTGGCTCGTCGACGCGCTCGCCGCGCGCGGCGACCACGTCACCGCGCTGGGCGGCACCGTCACCGCGACCACGTCGGTGCGCTACGGGGACATCTCGGGCCCGCCGCGTGCCCACCAGTTGGAGCTGCGCGCCTCCTGGACTGCCACCGACCTCGAACTCGGTCCCCATGTGGAGGCGTTCTGCGAGGTGCTCGAACACGCCGCGGGACTGCCGCCCACCGGGGTGACCGACCTGAGTTCCCGCACCCGCGCCTGAACCATATGTCCGATTCCGACACGCCAGGCTCGTCGCTGGACGCCGACGACGCCCACCACACCGACGGCGCCGACGAGCAGGTCCCCGATGCCGAACCGCTGCTGACCCCCCGCGAGGGCGTGCCCGGGGTGTCCGTCAGCCGCTACGAGATCGCCGAGGCCGCGGATCGGCTGGCCGCCGGGCACGGACCCTTCGCGATCGACGCCGAGCGGGCCTCGGGCTTCCGGTACTCCAACCGCGCCTACCTGGTTCAGATCCGGCGGGCGGGGGCGGGCACGGTACTGATCGACCCGGTCAGCCACGGCGGCGACACCCTCGAGGTGCTCGCGCCCGTGGCGGAAGTGCTCGCCGACGCCGAATGGGTGCTGCACGCCGCCGACCAGGATCTGCCGTGCCTGTCCGAGATCGGCATGCGGCCCCCGTCGCTCTACGACACCGAACTGGCCGGACGGCTGGCCAACTACGAACGCGTGAACCTCGCGGCGATGGTGCAGCGCCTGCTGGGTCTGCAGCTGACCAAGGGCCACGGCGCGGCGGACTGGTCGAAGCGCCCGTTGCCCGACGAGTGGCTGAATTACGCGGCGCTGGATGTCGAAGTTCTCGTCGAACTGCGCCACGCGATCGACGAGGTGCTGCAGCAGCAGGGCAAGTCCGAGTGGGCGGCCCAGGAATTCGAGTTCCTGCGCACGGTCGAGCCCACTCCGACGCGCCGCGATCGCTGGCGGCGGACCTCGGGCATCCACAAGGTGCGCGATCCGCGCGCGTTGGCCGCGGTGCGGGAACTGTGGACCACCCGCGACCAGATCGCGCGGCGGCGCGACATCGCCCCCGGCCGCATCCTGCCCGACAGCGCGATCGTCAACGCCGCCACAGTGAACCCGGACAGCGTCGAAAAGCTCACGGCGCTACCGATTTTCGGTGGATCCAAGCAGCGGCGCAATGCTCAGGTGTGGCTGGACGCGTTGGCCCGGGCCCGGACCGGCGACCTGCCCGATCTCCAGGAGCCGTCCAACGGTCCCCCGCCGGCGTCCCGGTGGGCACGTCGTAAGCCCGAGGCCGCGGCCCGGCTGGAGGCCGCGCGCACCGAACTGTCCGCACTCGCGCAACAGATCTCGGTGCCGGTCGAGAACCTGCTGGCACCAGAGCTCGTGCGCCGGTTGTGTTGGGACTGGCAGCCTGTCGACGGGACCGAGGCCACCACCGCCGCGGTGGACGCTTTTCTGCGCGGATCGGCTGCGCGTCAGTGGCAGCGTGAACTGACCGTGCCCGTGCTGGCGAAGGCGCTCACGGCTGCCGGCTGACGACCGTGTCGACGTCGTCGACGAAGTGCCACCACCCCTCGTCCGGTGCTTCCAGGTGCGGTCAGCGGCCGGTCGACACCAGCTTGATCGCGGCCGCTTCCACGGTCTCCTCGGACAGCAGCACCTCCAACGCAGCGTCGCCGAGCGGAATGTAGCTGTCGTGGCTGGCCACCCGCGCCAGCGCGCCGGTGTAGCCGTGGTCGATCAATGCCGTCAGGATGCCCTCGCTGACGCCGCCGCTCTCGCGGGTCTCGTCGACCACGAGCACCCGACCGGTCAACTCGGCCTCGGCGAGCATGTCGGCCAGCGGAAGCGGTGCCAGCCAGCGCAGGTCCACCACCCGCACGTCGATGTCGCGTGCGGCGAGTCTGCGCGCGACCCGCAGGCTCATCCGCAGCCCGTTGCCGAAGGTGAGGATGGTCAGATCGCGGCCGGCGCCGTAGCCCCGCGCCCGTCCGATCGGCACCGCGCCGCCACTGTCGGGAGCAAGCCATCGATCGTCGCCGTCGTCGTGCAGGTCGCGGGTGTGGTACAGCGCGATCGGTTCGAGGAACAAGCACACCACGCCGGCCGCCCGCGCGGCCGCCACACACGTGCGCATCATCGCCGCGGCATCGTCGGGCCGGGCAGGTGACGCGACGATCACGCCGGGCAGGTCGCGGATCGCGGTGATCGAGTTGTCGTTGTGGAAGTGTCCGCCGAACCCTTTCTGGTAGCCGTAGCCGGCGATGCGCACCACCATCGGGTTGCGGTATTGCCGGTCGGAGAAGAACTGCAGCGTCGCGCCCTCACCGCGGATCTGGTCGGCCGCGTTGTGCAGGTACGCCAGGTACTGGATCTCGGGAATCGGCAGCAGCCCCGAGATGCCCGCGCCCAGCGCGAGCCCAAGAATCGACTGCTCGTCGAGCAGGGTGTCGAACACGCGGGCGGTACCGGCCCTGGCCTGCAGCCCGCGCGTCACGCCGTAGACGCCGCCTTTGCGGCCCACGTCCTCGCCGAAGATCATCGCCTCCGGGTACCGGGCCAGCACATCGGCCAGCGCCCGGTTGATGCCCTGGGCCACCGTCAGCGGCGCCGACTCCGTGCCGACGGGTTCGGCCTCCGCGGCGGCGCGCCCGGCCCGCACCGCCTCGTCGAAAGCGTCGGTCAACGGCGCCATCACCGCCCGCGGACTGTCCAGTTGCGGCAGGTCGGCGACCTCCTCGGCCACAGCGAGCACTTCGGCGCGCTTGGCCTCGTAGCGGTCCAGCACCTGCGCGGGGGTGAGCACGCCCGCCTCGACGAGGAGGCGCGCGGTGCACAACACCGGGTCGCGTTCGTAGTCGGCAGTGATTTCGTCGTTCTTGCGGTAGCCGGGCTCGTAATCCGAGCCGGCATGTCCCATCAGTCGCACGGTGCGCAGATGCAGGAATGCCGGACGGCGTTTGGCCCGAACGTATTCGGCGGCCTGCCCGGCGGCGGTCAGCACCTCGGGCAGGTTCGTCCCGTCGGCGGTGAAGTACCTCAGGTCCTCGCGGCCGCGATAGGTGCGCGCGATCCAGCCCCGCGGGGTCTTGACGCTGATGCCGATGCCGTTGTCCTCGCAGACGAACAGCAGCGGCAACGGCATGCCCTGGTAGGCGGTGTGCATCGCGGTGTTGATCGCGCCGACGGCGGTCGAGTGGTTGGCCGACGCATCACCGAAGCTGCACACCGCCAGCGCGTCGGCAGGCCATGCGCTGTCCGCCTGCAGCTTGCGCGCCCGCACGATCGCGAACGCCACGCCGACCGCTCGTGGCAGGTGCGAGGAGATGGTCGACGTCTGGGGGATCACGGCGAGGTCGTGTCGGCCGAACACCTTGTGCCGTCCGCCCGAGATCGGCTCGTCGGTGGACGCGACCATACCGAGCAGCACGTCGCGCAGCGGATCGCTGCCTGGCACCTGCTGTGCGCGGGCCAGGAAGAACCCGCCGGAACGGTAGTGCAGCAGCGCCGGGTCGGTGGGGCGCAGCGCGGCCGCGACGGCGGCGTTGCTCTCGTGACCGGAGGAACCGATCGTGTAGAAACCCTTGCCCTGGGCGCGCAACCAGCGGGCGGCCAGGTCCAGATGCCGGCTACCCAGCTGCGCGTCGAACACGTCGATGCAGTCCTGGGCGCAAACCCCCTGCAACGCATCGTATTTCCCGGCGTCCGGCGCGGTCAGCGACGAGACGACCGTGGTGAAGTACTCGTCGATCGGTTCTGCCACAGCGACTCCTGGCGATCAGCGGAACGCGGCGACGCCGGTGAGGGCCTGCCCGATCATCAGCGTATGCATCTCGCTGGTGCCCTCGTAGGTCAGCACCGACTCCAGATTGTTGGCGTGGCGCATGACCGGGTATTCGCCGGTGATGCCGCTGGCTCCCAGAATGGTGCGCGAGGTCCGGGCGATCTCGATGGCCTCGCGGACGTTGTTGAGCTTGCCCAGGCTCACCTCTTCGGGGCGCAGACCGGTGGCGTCCTTGGCCCGGCCCAGATGCAGGGCCAACAGCAACGCCTTGCCATACTCCAGCGTCATGTCGGCGAGCTTCTGCTGGGTCAGCTGGAAGCCGCCGATGGGCCGGTCGAACTGCTCACGCGACTGCGCGTAGTTCAGCGCGCTCTCCAGGCAGTCCCTGGCCGCGCCGACGGCCCCGAAGATGATGCCGAACCGGGCTTCGTTGAGGCAGCTCAGCGGCGCCCGGAGGCTGGTCGCGCCGGGCAGCCGAGCGCTGTCGGGAAGGCGGACTCCGTCGAGCACCAGCTCGCTCGTGACCGACGCACGCAGCGACATCTTCGCCTTGATGGTGCGGGCGGTGAACCCCGGGGTGTCGGTCGGGACGGCGAATCCGCGGATCCCGTCCTCGGTGCGCGCCCACACGATCGCGACGTCGGCCACCGAACCATTGGTGATCCACATCTTGGTGCCGTCGAGGATCCAGTCGTCTCCCGAGCGGGTGGCGCGGGTGCGCATGCCCGACGGGTTGGATCCGAAGTCGGGTTCGGTCAGTCCGAAGCAGCCGATCTTATGCCCGGTGGCCATCTCGGGCAGCCACTGCTGCTTCTGCTCCTCGCTGCCGAACGCGTGCAGCGCGAACATCGCCAGCGAGCCCTGCACGCTGACCAGCGACCGGATTCCGGAGTCGCCTGCCTCAAGTTCGAGGCAGGCCAGGCCGTAGGCCACCGCAGAGGTACCCGCGCAGCCGTAGCCCTGCAGATGCATGCCGAGCAGTCCGAGGTCGCCGAGTTCTACGGCCAGTTCACGCACGGGCAGTTCGCCACGCTCGTACCAGGTCGCGATGTCCGGGCTGATGCGCGCTTTCACCAGCGCGCGCACGGTGTCTCGGATCTGGCGCTCCTCGTCGTCGAGCAGGCTGTCGACGCGTAGCAGCACATCGGGGGTGGTCGGACCGGTGTGCGGCGAAAGCTGGCCGGACATGGTGTCTCCTTACATCGTGGTGGGGTGGTCAGCAGCAGCCGGAGCTATGCGCTCCGACGGGCACGGGGCGCCCGGACTCTGGTCGTGGCCGAGTGCCTCGCCAGGTCACGGAGCGGCTCGGCGGCGGGGTCTGCTCGCTGCGGGTGGCGACCAGCGGGACGCCGTCGACCAGCACCGTCGCGATACCGGGAAGGTCGCCGAGGGCGAAGGACTCCAGCGCGTCGGTGGCCATCGAACCCGTGATCGGGCCCAGCACCAGCAGATCGGCCGGTCGGCCCTCGGCGATCACCCCGGTGTCCAAGCCGTGGGCGGCCGCGGTCTGCCCGGTCGCCGCGGCGACGGCCGCCACCGGGTCGACCCCGCACACCGACGCGAGATAGCAGACCGCGCGCAACATCCCGCGCGGGATGACGCCGGTGCCGCCGGGGGTGTCGGTGCCGAGGGTGAGCCGGTCCAGCCTGCCGAGCCGCGTGAGTTCGTCGACGACGATCCCGGTGGCCCGGTAGTTGTTCGAACTGCAGACCTCGACGTGGGTGTCGGGCAGACGATCGATGATCGCCAGGATATCGGCGTCCGGTGGCGGGATGGGGCCGCCGGAGATGTGCCCGACAACGTCGGGACCCACGGCCGTCACCACGTCGGCGCCGGCGACCCGGCTCGACCCCGACCGAGACACGCCACCGGAGTGCAGCTTCACGGTCATTCCGCGCTCGTGCGCCCAGCGGACGTAGCGCTGGGCCTCGCCGTCGCCCAACCTGCTCCAGTCGTAGAAGATGAACTTGAGCTGGTCGATGCCCTCACGGTGGGCCCGGTCGAAGTGCTCTTCGGTCATCCCCGGCACCAGCAGCACCGTGCCCGCGTTCACCTTGACCCCGGACGGCCGCATCCTTCCGGTGGTGTGCTTGGACGTGATCGCGATCGACAGCACGAGTTCGGGGGTGAGGGCGTCGAACGCCAGCCCGGGGATGTGCAGTTCGCCGGCCGAGACCATCGAGGTGGTCCCGCCGTGCAGATAGTTGTGGATCCAGCCGATCGCATCCTGGGCCGGCGTCCACTCCCCGAAAGTGGGGTGGACGTGCCCGTCGACCAGACCGGGCATCACCGTCAGCCCGCCCGCCGAGAGCACCTGGTCGGGTGCTGCGGCGCTGACCCCGATCCCGGCCACCACCCCGTCCTCGACGAGCAGGGTGGTGTCGCGCACCGGGGCGACCCGCGGGTCGCCGTGCACCAGGAGGCCGATGTCCTCCACGAGCAGGGTCGTCACCTAGCGCCTCCTTGATTGGATTTTGTATACACTATCGTCCTGCCCCGTCTTCTGGGAAGTCATCGTCGTCGCCCCCGTGCGGAATGTCCTGCGCGTCAACGCCGGAACGGCGAAGACCACCACCAGCACGATCACCGCGCCGGCCAGGTTCATCGCGAGCCGCACGCCTCCCTCGTACCAGGGGAAGAGCTCCGGGTACTCGCTGATCACCAGGAGCACCGGCGGACCCGTCACCGCCCACCAGGTGTAGTTCACCGGCCGCAGGGCCATCGCCAGCGTGAACAACACCACGCTGACGACCGCGACCATCGGTATCGACGGATGCGTCCCGAGCAGCACCGCCGCGATCAGGGCCCCCACGGCATTACCCGAAAGTCGCTGCGCCAGGCGCATTCCCGTGTCCCCAGCCGCGGGCTGCACGGTGAGCACCACGCTGGTGACAAGCCAGTGTCCGCCGACCAGGTCCTCGGGCAGCAGACCGGCGACGCTCACCGCCACCGCGACGGCCACCCCCACCCGCACCGCGTGCGGCCATGACTCACGCCAGCCCCGCTCGGCCGCGGGCGCCGTGGGGGCCGCCGTCCCGCGCCGCCGGCGCAGCGCCTCGGCACACACGAACCACGCCGTCCACGCGACGGCCACCACCAGCGCGCCGGCCGCATAGGGCAACAGCCGTTCCGCGCCACCGTCGTCAGGCACGTCGACCGCGACCAGCACCACCGCCAGCGCGGCCGTCGGGCCGACCCGGGCCAGCAGGCCACCGCACACCGCGGCCGCGACGGTCACGCCCGCCAGCGCCGTCGGGTGACCGACCGTCAGCACGGCCAGCGCCGCGCCGGTCAGCACCGCCAGCGCGCGGATCGCGATGGTCGCGAACGCCGCCCGCCACGTCGGCGGCAGCGACGGCACCGCGGTCAACACGAATCCCAGCCCCATCGCCGACCCGAGCTCGGCGTGTCCGACCGCCGCGGTGGCCACGAGGATCGCGCCGAGCCCGGCCGCCAGCCAGGCCGCCATCCCCCACCGGCTCGCGCCGACCGGCCTCAGCAGCTCGGCGGGTCGTCGACGCCGCAGGGCGGGCGGCACCGCCGAGGTGGGCTCACCGTCAGGACTCGGCACTGTCCGCGCCATCGGCGGGCGCCGCCGCGGCGTCCAGTACCGCCGCCACGATGCCCTGATAGCCGGTGCATCGGCACACGTTGCCCGACAACGCTTCCCGCACCGACTCGGCGGTCAGCGGTTTCTCCGCATCCGGGTCGCGGAGCAACTCGACGGCGCTGACCAGAAATCCCGGGGTGCAGAACCCGCACTGCAGCCCGCCGCAGCGGGTGAACGCCTGCTTGAGGCGCGCGGCCTCCTCGAACTGGTCGAGTCCCTCCACGGTGTCGACCCGCAGTCCGTCGGCCTGCACCGCGAGCATCAGGCACGCCCGTCCGGAACGACCGTCGATGAACACCGTGCACGCCCCGCAGACCCCGTGTTCGCAACCCAGATGCGTTCCGGTGAGCCCGAGTTCGTCGCGGAGGAAGTCGGCGAGTGTGAGCCGCGGCGCCACGGCGCGGGAGATCTGCCTGCCGTTCACGATCAACGAGATGGCCACCTGCGCGGGTGTGTCAGCGTGCATCGTGCTCCCTTCCGGCCGTGCAGGCGCGCCGGTGCGCAGCGGTCATCGCCTCGGTCAGTGCGGACGCGCAAAGCCGCCGCGCATAGTCGGTGTCGTCGGCGACCGGTTCGGTGCCGCCGGCCCACCGCCGGCCCAGCTGCTGCCACAACCGCTCGGACGGCAGCTCGCCGACGACGTCGTCGCCGCCGAACAGCAGCGGCCGGTCGGCCACGCTCAGCACGCCGGCACGCAGCGCCGAGACCCGCCCGTCCGGTCCGAGGGTGAGCATGCAGCCCGCGCCGGCCAGGCCGTAATCACCGTGCTGGTGGGCATATTCGATAAAACCCCAGCCCTGGTCCGGTCGGATCGCGGGCACCGAGATCCAGGTGATCATCTCGTCGGGCGCCAGCGCGCTGGTGTAGAACGACACGAACATCTCGTCCGCGCCGACCGTGCGCCGCCCGGACGACGACGACTCGACATGGAAGGTCGCGTCGAGAACCAGTGTGGCCAAGGGCATTTCCGCGGCAGGGTCGGCGTGCGCGACCGAACCGCCGATGGTACCGCGGTTGCGGATGCCGACGTGCCCGATGTGCCGCGCCGCCTCGGCCAGCAACGGGGCGCGCGCCGCGATCAGTGGGTCCACCTCGACGGTGCGGTGCGTCACCAGCGCGCCCAGGATCAGGTCGTCGGTGTCGTCGAAGACCCGGTTCAGCTCGGTCAGCCGGCCGATGTCGATCACCGCCGAGGGCCGGGCCAGGCGCAGGTTCATCAGCGTCAACAGCGACTGGCCACCCGCCAGCAGTTTGGCGTCGGGATCGGCGGCCAGCAGATCCAGTGTTCCGGCGACGGTTTCGGGCCGGTGGTAGTCGAAGGGCGCCGGCTTCACGACGCCACCCTCTGCATCGCCCGGCACAGCTCACCGGTCTGGATCGGCGTGCTGGTGACGTGCAGGCCACCGCCGACGGCGTCATCGACGGCCCCGGCCACCGCCGAGTACACGGCGATGGTGCCGCTCTCCCCCGCACCGCGCACGCCGAGCGGATTGACCGGGGTGGCGACGGGCAGGTGGTTCACGATCACGTCCGGCACATCGGTGGTCAGCGGAAGGTGGTAGGCCGCGAAGGTGGTCGACGTCGGCTCCCCGGTGGGCGAATACCGCCACGCCTCGAAGAGCGCACCGCCGATCCCCTGGGCCACGCCGCCGATGATCTGGCCCTCGACGATGCGCGGGTTGATCTCCCGGCCTCCTTCATGGGAAACCGCGTAGCGCAGCACCTTCACGATCCCGGTGCGGCGGTGCACACCCACGATCACCGCGTGCACCCCCATGGTCCAGGTGACCGTCTCGACCCGGTACACCGATGTCACGTCGAGCGCCGCACCGCCCTCGCCGGCACCCCCGACACGGCTCGCCGCGGCCAGCTCGTCCCAGCCCAGCACCTCGCGGCCCGCGGTGAAGCGGCCGTCCGCATAGTCGGCGTGCCCGACGCCCATCAGGTCCGCGGCCCGCGCCGCGCCGAGCGCGACCAGCTCACGGCACGCCTGGTGTACCGCCGAGCCCGCCAGGACTGCCGACCGGCTGGCGAACGTGCCCACCCCTTCGGGGAGGCGCTCGGTGTCCGAGGCCACGTAGCGCACCCGTTCCAGCGGGACCTCAAGCGCATCCGCGGCCACCTGCGCGAAGACCGTCTCGTGTCCCTGGCCCGCCGAGGCCGCCCCCGCCGTGACCTCGAACCGGCCGTCGGGCAGCAGCCGCACCCGCCCGGTCTCGTGCGGCCCGCGCCCGGTGGCCTCCAGGTAGGACGACAGCCCGTAACCGATGCGGTGGTCCGGATTTTGGAGGGCGCACACGTCGGCCTCCGACGGCGGCAGCGCTGCCAGGACCGACTCCAGGCACGCGAGGTAGTCGCCACCGTCGTAGACGATCGGGACCCCGTCGCGGTACGGGATGGGCCGCGGATAGGGCATGTCGGCGGCGGTCAGCAGGTTGCGCCTGCGGATCTCGGCGCCCGAGATGCCCAGCGCGGCGGCGGCCGCGTCGAGGCTGCGCTCCAGCGAGAACGTCGCCTCGGGCCGGCCCGCGCCGCGGTACTGCGCCACCAGCGTCTTGTTGGTCAGCGCGGCCCGGCCGCGCACGTGCATCGCCGGGACACGGTAGGGGCCCATCAGGTGCACCGCGGTGTTGGCCACGATGCCTGCGACCCAAAGACTTCCGGCGCCGAGGTCGACGACGAAGTCGACGTCCCAGCCCAGGATCCGCCCGGTCGCGTCGACGGCCAGCCGGACGCGGTGCGTCTGGTCCCGGGCCTGCGCGCTGGAGACCAGATGTTCCTGCCGGTCCTCGACCCAGATCAGGCGGCGCCGAACATGTTCGGCGAGCACCGCGAGGACGACCTCCTCGGCGTACACGTTGGCCTTGGTGCCGAAGCCGCCGCCGACATCGGGCACGCTGACCTTCACCTGGTCGCGCGTCCAGCCCGTCACCGAGCAGATCGCGTTGCGCACCATGTGCGGGATCTGGGTGGACGTGGACACCTCCACACGCCCCGGTGTCGCGGCGTATTCAGCCAGCACACCGCGACATTCCAGCGGCACCGCACCGTGGCGCTCCATCCGGTAGGTGTCCTCGACCACGTGGGCGGCCGCCTCGAACGCCCGCCCGGGATCACCGAACCCGTACTCCAGCCGGGCCGCCTCGTTGTGGCCCAGGTGATCGAACAGCACGGGAGCGGCGGGGTCCAGCGCCGCCTCGGCGGCGACGACCGGCTCCAGACTCTGATAGGACACCACGACGTGCTCGGCGGCATCCTCGGCCAGATACCGGTCGTCGGCGACCACGACGGCGATCGGCTGGCCGACGAAGTGGACGTGGTCCGAGGCGAGGATCGCCAGCCGCTGCTGCGCGAGCACGAGGGAGGTGGCCGCGGCGAAGTCCGGATCCGGAGTGGTCAGCGACGGGATCGGCGTGTGCTCCAGGCCGAGGTCGGCGGCGGTGAAAACGCCGTGCACACCGGGCATCTGCTCGGCGACGGCGGTGTCGATGCCGGTGATCCGGGCGTGCGGTTGGGTGGACCTGATGAAAACGACATGCTTGGCGCCCGCCGCGTGATCGGCCAGGAACCGTCCGTTCCCGGCCAGCATACGGTCGTCTTCCCGGCGCCGTACCGAGCTCCCCACCGATCGGCTCAATGTAGCCGTTTCTCCCACTGCCACAAGGCGATCGAGATGCCGAACGAGATGGTGATCAGCAGCATGATGGTGGCCACCATCGACGGGTAATCACCGTGGCTGTAAGCCTGCAGCACCACCCTGCCCAGACCGCGCCGGGTGGCGAAGAACTCCGACAGCACGACGCCGACCACCGCGAGGCTGACGGCGAGCCGGATCCCGGTCAGCATCGGACGCCGGATGGCCGGGAAGATGATGTGGGTCAACATCTGCCAGGCATTCGCGCGGACCGAGCGTGCCAGTTTCCAGTAGACCTTCGGGATCTCCTGCACGCCGGTGGACACGTTGATCAGCACCGGGAACAGGGCGAACAGCACGCCCATCACGACCTTGGAACCCGACAGGCTGAAGATCGGCAGCAGCACCGGGTAGAGCACGATCTTGGGAATCCCGTTGAGCACGATGATGAGCGGTTCGAAGATCGTCCGCAGCCGGCTCGACAGGCCCAGCATCAGGCCCAACCCGCCGCCGGCGGCGGTACCGACCACGAACGCCATCAGCACTGACTGCGCGGTGACCCGCAGGTCGAACAGGTAGGCGGGGTCGGACAGATTCTCGAACAGCACCACGATCGTCTGCACCGGTGACGGGATCACGAACGTCAGACCGGACATCACCTGCCAGGCGAGCACCACCACCACCGCCAACAGGCCGGCCCCGACCGCCTGGCTGGCCAGCAGGGACCGCCACGAGAAACGGAGTGGCGCAACGGTTTCGGATGCGGTGTCCGTCGAGGTCGGTTTCGGGGCCGGCATGGTGGCGGTCACGCGTTCCTCCCTCGCAACAACACCCGCTCGACGGTGGCCAGCGCGACCGTGAGCAGGCACGAGAGCACCAGCACGACCACGATGTAGGCGAACATGCCGACGTTGTCGAAGATTTCGTAGAGATACCGGATGCGGTACCCCAATCCGGCCTGGGCCGTCGTGAACTCCATCGCGATGGTGCCGATCAGCGCGTACACCACCGCCAGCCGCAGACCGGCGACGATGAACGGCCCGGCAGCCGGGATGGCGATGGCGAACAGCGTCTGCCGCGGCGAGGCTCTCAGTGAGCGCGCCAACTTCATGTACACCGGCGGCATCTGATTCAGGCCCACGGCGGTGTTCAACGCCATCGGGATGGCCGCCATGATGGTGGCCAGGATGATCACCGACATCGAGTTGATACCGACGAGCACAATCATCACCGGATAGAACAGCACCAGCGGTACGGCATAGAACGAGACCAGGTAGGGCTCGAACACCCGGCCCAGCAACGGCACCTTCCAGAACAGCAGGCCCGCGGCGAACCCCAACAAACAGCCGAACAGGATCGACAGCGCCACCTCGATGCCGGTGCGCTGCGCATCAAGCCAAAACTGCGATTCGGTGAGCAGCACACCCAGCTCGGCGACGATCACCGACGGCGCCGGCATCACATGGTCGTTCCACCAGCCCGCGGCGGAACCGATCTCGGCGAACGCGGTGAACGCCAGCAGCAGCAGCACTGTCGACCCCGCGCTGTAGGCCAGCTTTCCGAACCGTCGCCCGCGGCGCTGCGGTCCAGCCGGCGTGCCGGGCGGCGTGGCCTCGGTGGGCAGGTCGTCGGTGGCTGCGAACGAGGTGCTCACGTGGCCGCCGTCTCCTGCTGCTGGAAGCCGCGCATCGACTCGGCCTGCAGGGATCCCCAGATCCGGTTGTGCAGCTCGTTGAACCGCGGCGTTGAGACCACCCCGGCGTCGCGCTCCCCCGGCAGGTCGATGTCGACGACGTCGATGATGGTGCCGGGACGGTAGGACATCACCCAGACCTGTTGCGAGAGCAGGATCGCCTCGGAGATGTCGTGGGTGACGAACATGATCGTCTGCTTGGTCCTGGCCCAGATCTGGCGCACCTCGGCACCCAGGAACAGCCGGGTCTGCTGGTCCAGGGCTGCGAACGGCTCGTCCATCAGCACCACCTCCGGCTGCACGGCCAGCGTGCGCGCCAGCGCGACGCGCTGCCGCATACCCCCGGAAAGCTGTGAGGGATAGGACTTCTCGAATCCGCTCAAGCCCACCAGGTCGATGGCCTCCTTGGCCCGCCTGCGCCGCGCCTCCTTCGCAACCCCGATCATCTCCATAGCGAAGCTGACGTTTTCCTCGACGGTGCGCCAGGGAAGTGTCGAGTCCTCCTGGAACACCACGCCGATCTTGGGGTCGGGGCCGGTCACCGGCTTGCCGGCGACGCTGACGGTGCCGGTGGTCGCCTTCTGCAGCCCCGCAACCACCGCGAGCAGCGTCGACTTCCCGCATCCGCTCGGTCCGACGATGGACACAAAGCTCGCATGCGGAACACTCTGGTCGATACCGGTGACCGCCGTGACCCGGCGGGCGGGAGTGTCGAATACGACTGACACTCCGGTCATCTCGATGCCTGGTGAGTTCAAGTCGCTACCTTTTCGCTCGGTCGTGGGCTGGAGTCGACGGTCGGTCAGAAGGTGGCGCGGTCGTCCTCGGGCAGGTACTGCTGGTCGAGCACGGTGGCCCAGTCCACGGGCTGGTCGATCTGACCGGCGGCCAGCATCAAGTCGGAGAGGTTGTTCAGGCCTTCGGGATCGACCTTGAGCGAGTAAGCCTTGGCCAGATCGGGGCTGTTGCGCAGGGCGGCCTGCATGACCTCCGGGGAGACCCCCACCAGCGGTCCGATCTCGGCGCCGGCCTCGTCGGGGTTGGACACGACCCACTCGTTGAGCCGGTCGGCGACCTTGAAGAACTTCTTCAGGTTCTCGGGGTTGGCCTCGGCGTAGTCGGTGTTGACTGCGACCAGGTCGGCCGGCAGGTCGCCCAGCACGTCGCGGGAGTTGATCAGGACCTCGGCGTTCTCGCTGGCCTGCTTCTCGGCGATGAACGGCTGCATCGCCCAGCCCGCGGTGATCTGATTGGCCTTGGCGGCGGTCCAGTTGTCACCCATCTGGCCGACGGCCTGGGCCCGGACGCCCTGGCCGAGTTCGCGTTCCAGGCCCTTGACCAGAAGCTCGGTCGACGAACCGGCCGAGCTGAAGCCCAGCACGGCGCCCTCGATCGAACGCCCGGGTGGGCTGATCCACGAGAAGTCATTGACCTGGAACCACGGCGCGACGACCTTGAGGTTCGAATTCGGTTGCTGCGCAGCCAGAAGTACCGAGCTGTTGCCCGCGATCGCCATGTCGGCGTCACCGCTGGTCACCACGCGCAGCGTATTGCCGCCGCCACCCCCGGAGAACAGGTCAACCTTGAGCCCCTCCTCCTCGAACCACTTCTTGTTGATTCCCGCGGTCAGGATCGCCATGAAGGGCAGGCTGTCGACGCCGGTCGCCGAGATGCTCAGCGTGTCGGTCGTGGCTCCCGCGCTGCCACCGGCGTCGGCCGGTCCGGCAGATTCGTCAGCGCACGCGGTGGCGCCGACGAGCAGTGCGGACGTTGCGACGATTGCACCGATGACCTTGGGAAACCGTGACATGTGGGACGCCTCCAGAAGGGGTTTGAATATTGGATACACTATACGAAGAAGTGTGATGTAGAGCAATATTTAGGGGCGATGTCGCCTGGGTAACATTGCCGCCAATTCCAGCCCGGCCGCGACACCCAACAGCACCGAGGCAGCACGCAGACCGGATCCGTGCGCCGATTCCGCCGTCTGCTGCTCGCGCCGCACGTCAGCATATTGGGAGACGACCGGCGGTGCAGGCCGAGAGTGCACGACGCCATCGGCCGGGGTGAGCGCGCGCTTCAAAGCCGGCGGAGCCCCGGGCACGGCACTGCCAGGCGCCGGGTACGGGCGCAGATCCGCGGCGTCGGAGCGGCTCACCCCTGGCGGCCGCTGACGATGTCGGCGAAGGCGCGGATCGTGCCCTCGCGACTTTGCCCGGGCCGCACGAACGGCACGATCGACACCTGGTCGACTCCGAGCGACTCGATCTCCTTGAGTCGCTGGGCGCACTCTGCCCGCGTGCCGGCCAGCGCGAAGAGATCGACGAGTTCGTCGGGCACCAGATCGGCGTGCGCGGCCTCGGGGTTCATGTGCTCGTAGTAGTTGTACTGTTCCCTGATCCGGTCGATGGCCTTTTCCAGCGAGGGGTCCACCTTGGCCGGCAACGGGCGGATCGCGACCCGGGAGACGTGTGCGCGCACCAGATCTCGCGCCTCGGTGCTGTCTTCGCCGATCGCCGTCGGGGTCCACAGCACGATGTGGAGGTCATCGAGCGTGCGCCCACTCTGCCGCGCGCCCCGCTCGATGGTCCGCAGCGCACCCTCGATGAACTCGGGTGCCGTGCCTACCAGCACGATGACGCCGTCGGCGATGCGGCCGGACATCTCCAGGATCTTGGGCGCGGACGCGGCGATGTAGATCGGGATGTCCACCGGGCCGCTGAGGTAGTTGAGGTGGTACTCGGCCCCGCTGGTGGGTTCGGCGACCTTCTCGCCGCGGAACAGCGCGCGCAGGTCCGTGATGGACTTCTCCAGTTCGGCGAGCTTGAGCGGCTTGAGGCCCATCGTCCGCAACGACGAATCCCCGGTGCCGATACCGAGAGCGACTCGGCCGCCGGTGAACTCGGCCAACGTGGCCCACGTGGAGGCCAGTAGCGAGGGGTGTCGGGTGACCGCGTTGGTCACCCCCGTGCCGAACACGATCCGCTCGGTGCCGACCGCGGCGGCGCCCATCACCGTCGAGGACTCCCGCCAAATGTTCTGGGAATCGCCGAACCAGACATGGTCGTACCCGAGGTCCTCACAGAGCCGGACATAGGAACACATCGCCCCCGCCGGTTCGGTCGGGAACAGTCCTGCACCCATGCTCAGCATTCGGAAAGCCTCCTCGGGGCGAGTGTGCGATTGCTGTATATCGTATCCAATCGTAGGGTTAGGTAGTCGGAATCACAACCGGAGGCAGTGAATGAAACTCATGAACGAGTTCACGGTCGACGCGCCACTGGACGACGCATGGGCGGTGCTCACCGACATACCGACCGTCGTGCGGTGCGTCCCGGGTGCCGAGCTGGACCGTCACGAGGGCGCCGACTACCACGCCCGCGTCACCGTCAAGGTCGGACCGATCGGAATGACGTTGGCGGGCAAGGCGACTCTGGTCTCACAGGACGACGCGGCCAGGGAGATGGTGGTCTCGGGCACCGCCGCCGACCGCAAGGGCAACGGGTCGACCGAGGCCACGGTGCGCCTGGTGGCCCGCGAACAGGCGGGCCGTACGGTCGTCACCGTCACCACCGACGTCGAGCTCAGCGGCCGCATCGCGCAGTTCGGCAAGAGCGCAATCGTCCCGGTGAGCAACCGCATCATCGGCCAGTTCGTCGAGCGACTCGACGCGGTGATCGCCGGCGGTCCCGCGCCCGCGCCCGGCAGGACCGGCGAACGTCCGTCGCACCCGGCCCCGGTGCCGCTTCCGGAATGGATCACCTTGGCGGTCAACGGATTCGCTGGGCTCGCGCTGGGCCTGGCGATAGGGCGCTGGCTGGAGCGCCTCAGGCCGGTGCGACGCTGACCACGAGATCGAGCTCCACGCACGCCCCACCGGGCAACGATGCGACACCGATCGCGGTCCGCGCGTGCGCACCGACGTCGGCGCCGAACACATCGATCAACACCTTCGATGCTCCGTCGATGACCGCCGGGTGAGCGTCGAACTCGCCGACCGCGCGCACATAGCCGCGCAGGTGGATCACTGTACTCACCGCGTCCAGCCCCACGGCGGCCTCGATCGCGCCGAGAAGATTCAGCGCGGCCAGCGCCGCCTGCTCCCCGGCGGTCTCGACGGTCACGTCGTCGCCCACGACCCCGCGCAACGCGGGCACGCCGGCGCGGCGGGCCGTCGCTCCGGAGACCCAGAGCTGGTCGCCGCACCGCCGGCTCGGGGAATAGGCACCCTTCGGGGGCGGCGCTGCAGGAAGTGACAAGCCCAGCTCGCGCAGCCGGTCGGCGACCGTCACGCCGGCGTGTCGGGTTCGGAATCGAAGATCCGGTGGATCGGCTCGATCGCGTGGGCGCGGTGCTCGTGGTTGAGCGCCACCATCCGTTCGACGTCGCGGGCGGCCATCGCCTCGATCATCGCCACATGCTCGTGGCAGACCTTCGGCATGTCGAGCAGCGGCGAGTACATCGGCCGGTAGGCGTCAGCGGTGTTCCACAACTGGGTGACGATGCGCTTGGTGCGGGCCATCCCACTGGCGTGGAAGGTCAGGAAATGGAACTGCCGGTTGAACACGCCCACCGAGATCAGATCGCCGTCGGCGAGCGCTTTGTCCATTTCGGCGTTACAGCTGCGCATCTCGTCGACGATCTGGTCGGTGACCCCGGGCATCGCATCCCGGATCAGCGCCTCCTCCAGGATGGCGCGTAGGGTGAACACCTCGACCAGGTCGCCCAGGCTGAGTTTGGTGACGCGGTAGCCGCTGTGCGGCACATAGGTGATGTACTCCTCGGCCTCCAGCGTCTTGAGTGCTTCGCGGATCGGGATGCGCGACATGCCGAACTGTTCGGCCACGGCCTCCTGCACGATCCAGCTGCCGGGTGCCAGCTTGCCCGTCGTGATGTCGTGCCGCAGCGCCTCCACGACAGCCTGCTGGGCGGTTTTGGGGCGGACGAAGTCCGACCGGCGTCCGCGGTCGGCACCCGCGGCCGAGGCCGTCGACGCGTCGCGCTCGTCGTTGTTCCGCGATGCAGAACGTTTGGTTGCGGTGCGCGGTGACATCGGCTCTCGCTTTCAGGTGATTGGATACACTATGCGATCACCTGGGCCGACGAGTCAAACCCCGGCCGGCATACCGCGGTTCGGCCACTGACCGGCGGCGCTCAGGCCAGCGCCCGTGCCAGGAACGGCGTCGAGTCGGGAATCGAGGCCAGCACGGTGCCGCTGTGGTCGGAATCCGGATACACCTTCAGCGTCACGCCCTGGCCGTTGTCGGTCAGCAGTTCGGAAAACCGCAGCGTCAGGTTCGGCGGGACGTCACGGTCCTGCATCCCGACGCCGAGGAACACCGGGCGGTCGTATCCCGTTGCGGGGACGCCCATGTACGCGTCGATCGCCTCAGGGGCGCCGGGGATCGACGCGATCGGCGCGGTGAAGAACTCCGGCACTTTCAGCCCTTTGAGTGCACTGGGAAGCTCTGCGGCGCAGAGAGTTTCGGCCTTGTCCGCGGCGGCCCGGCCTTCCGGGGTCAGCACCTGGTCCAGATCGAGGTCGGGACCGGCCTCTCGCAGCGCGGCGACGATGTAAGCGGTGTAGGCGCTGCCCATCGGGCCCAGTTCGGGCGGGACGGCCATGTCGGGGCCGGCCTGTTTGACGATGTTCTCGACGTTGGCCGGGGTGCCGGTCGCGACGACGCCGCGGTAGTCCAGCCCGCGACCGGCGCTGAACTCGGTGGCCCACCGGGCTGTCGCGACGGCGGCTCCCCCGCCCTGCGACTGTCCGACGACGGCCCACTTCGGCGACAGATCGAGATCCATCCGGCGGGCCGCGATCACCGAGTCCACCACGGCGCGTGCAGTGCTCCGGCTGTTCAGATAACTCATCAACCCCGGTGTGCCCAGACCGGTGTAGTCGCTGCCCACCACCGCGTAGCCCTGGTCGAGCCAGTGCGACAGATACTCCTTGTCGCGGCCGCTGCGTGGCAGCGCCGACGGGGTGCAGTCGTCACCGAGCCCGACGGTGCCGTGTGCCCACGCGATCACCGGCCACCCACCCTGCGGGGCAGCGATGCTGGGGGTGAACACCACCGCGGTGCTGACCGCGGGGCGGTCGTGCTGGTCGATGGTGGAGTACAGGATGCGGTAGGCGGCGCCGGCCCCCGGCACCGACAGCGCCGGGTCCAGCGGCACGGTGTCCAGCAGGGTGCCGGGTGACGCGGCGGGCACCTCCAGCGCCCGGGCGTCCAGGCCGGACCACATGGGTGTGGCGGCATCCGCGGTCGGAGCACAGCCCACCAGCGCAGCGATCGTCAGCACGGCGCCCGCCGTGAGGCGGGCGGAGTGGGTTTTCGCCATCGTCAGTCGACGCGCTCGCTGACCTCGCTGTCACCGGCGGCGGCGCCGAGCGCGGCCACCCAGCCGGTGATCTGGCGGGCGATGCTCTGTTCGGTCAGCCCGACCTCGGCGAGCACCTCACCCCGCGAGGCGTGGGCGAAGAACTCCTGCGGCAGCGCGGCGTCCCGGCACGGCACATCGATCTCGTTGCGACGCAACGCACTCGACACCGCCGATCCGACCCCACCGTGACCGCCGTTGTCCTCGATGGTGACGACGAGCTTGTGCCGGTCCGCCAGGGTCGCGATCTGTTCGGGCACGGGCAGCACCCACCGCGGGTCCACCACGGTCACACCGATGCCTTGGTTGCGCAGTCGTTCGGCGACCGCCAGCGCCATCGCGGCGAACGGACCGACGGCCACCACGAGCACGTCCTCGGACATCCCCTCGGCAGGAAGCGTGAGGATGTCCACCCCGTCGCGACGTTCGATCGCCGGGATGTCTTCGCCGACATCGCCTTTCGGGAACCGCACGGCGGTGGGGCCGTCGTTGACCTCGACAGCTTCGCCGAGTTCCTCCCGCAGGCGCGCACCGTCGCGTGGTGCGGCGACCCGCATGCCGGGCACGATGCCCAGGATCGACAGGTCCCACATGCCGTTGTGGCTGGCGCCGTCCGGTCCGGTGATCCCGGAGCGGTCCAGCACCATGGTCACCGGCAGCTTGTGCAGCGCGACGTCCATCAGCATCTGGTCGAACGCGCGGTTGAGGAACGTCGAGTAGATCGCCACCACCGGGTGCATGCCGCCCATGGCCAGCCCCGCGGCCGACGTCATCGCGTGCTGCTCGGCGATACCGACGTCGAAGAAGCGATCCGGGAAGCGTTCCCGGAACGCGCTCAATCCGGTGGGTCCGGGCATCGCGGCGGTGATGGCGACGATGTCTCGGCGCTTGCTCGCCAGCCGGATCAGCGCCTCGGAGAACGTCGACGTCCAGCCGGGCCCGGGCACCGAGGTGGCCAGACCGGTTTGGGGGTCGATGACACCGCACGCGTGCATCTGATCGTCGACGTCGTTCTCGGCGGGCGCGTAGCCCATGCCCTTGCGGGTCACGACATGCACCACCACCGGGGCGTTGAACGCGCGGGCGTGCCGCAGCGCGCTTTCCACGGCGTGCTCGTCGTGACCGTCGATGGGCCCCACGTACTTCAGGCCGAGATCGGTGAACATCACCTGCGGTGACAACGCATCCTTGATGCCGGCCTTGATGCTGTGCATGCACTGGTAGCAGAACTCGCCGATCATCGGCACGCCACGGACCGCCTTGCGGCCCTCCTCCAGGAAGCGCTCGTAGCCGGGCTGCAGCCGCAGGCCGGCGAGGTGTTCGGCGAAACCGCCGATGGTCGGCGCATAGCTGCGGCCGTTGTCGTTGACCACGATCACGATCGGGCGACGCGACGCGGCGATGTTGTTCATCGCCTCCCAGCACATGCCGCCGGTCAGCGCACCGTCCCCGACCACCGCCACCACGTGCCGGTTGCGGTGCCCGGACAGCTCGAACGCCTTGGCCAGACCGTCGGCGTAGGACAGCGCTGAGCTGGCGTGGCTGGACTCGACCCAGTCGTGCTCACTCTCGGCGCGCGACGGATAGCCGGACAGGCCGTCCTTCTTGCGCAGCGAATTGAAGTCCTGGCTGCGACCCGTGAGCATCTTGTGCACGTAGGCCTGGTGCCCGGTGTCGAAGAGGATCGGGTCGTGCGGGGAATCGAAGACCCGGTGCAGCGCCAGCGTGAGCTCGACAACGCCGAGGTTGGGTCCCAGATGCCCACCCGTCGCCGCGACCTTGTGGATCAGGAAGTCACGGATTTCGCGGGCCAGGTCCTCCATCTGCGCCTGCGACAGGTGCTGTAGATCTGCGGGACCGCGGATCTGTTCAAGCATCCCGTCAGTCTACGCACGGCCGAGATGGTCAGTCCTGTCGAGTCTGGTAGACATCGGGCACTCCGTCGCGGTCGGCATCGGCCGTTTCTTCCTGGTATATCCGCCGGTAGACACGGTTTCTGGTGAGCAGGATGCCGGCCGCCAACGTGGCCGCCAGCAGCGAGCCGGACAACACACCGATCTTCACAAATTCGTCACGTTCGGACCCCATGCCGTAGGCCAGGTCGCCGATCAACAGCGACACGGTGAACCCGACGCCGGCCAGCATGGACATCCCGAGCACGTCCACCCACCGCAACGACGAATCCAGGCTGGCCCGCGTCACCGCCGACAGGACACGGGTGGTGAGCAGGATCCCGATCGGCTTGCCCAAGACCAGGCCGAGCACGATTCCCAAGGTGATCGGATCGCCGAGTGCCCGGGTCAGCCCGCTGAGACCACCGATGCTCACACCGGCGGCGAAGAAGGCGAACACCGGAATCGCGACGCCGGCCGAGATCGGACGGAACCGGTGTTCGAAATACTCGGCCATACCCACCCGGTGCTCCGGCTCGACTTCACGTCCCCGCTGTGTCGCCGATCGCCGCACCGGAACCGCGAAACCGAGCAGCACGCCGGCCACCGTGGCGTGCACACCCGACTCGTGCACCAGCACCCACACCGCCACCGCCAGAGGGACGAGCACCCACCACTTCTGGACGCCGCGCTGGACGCACACTGTGAAGAGCGCCAGCGGAACCACCGCCAGGGCCAACGCCCACCCGTTGATCTCCTGGGTGTAGAACACGGCGATGACGGTGATCGCCAGCAGGTCATCGATGACGGCCAGCGTCAGCAGGAACGTCCTCAGCGCGGACGGCAGATGGGTGGCGATCACGGCGAGCACCGCCACCGCGAACGCGATGTCCGTGGCAGTCGGGATCGCCCAGCCGCGCAACGCCCCGTCCCCGGTGTTGAGGTTCACCAGGACGAAGATCAGCGCGGGCACCACCATGCCGCCGACCGCGGCAGCGATCGGCAGCGCCGCCCGACTCGGATCCCGTAGATCGCCGGCAACGAACTCCCGCTTGAGCTCAAAGCCGACCACCAGAAAGAAGATCGCCAGCAGCCCGTCGGCGGCCCAGGCCCCCAGCGTGAGGTTCAGGTGCAGCCCGAACCATTCGCCTCCCAGCTCGAGATCGCGCAGCGCGAAGTAGCTCTGCGCCCACGGGGAATTCGCCCAGATCAACGCCGCAGCGGCGGCCACCAGGAGGATGGCGCCGCCGACGGTTTCCTTGCGGAGAATTTCGGTGACCCGGCGGGTCTCCGCCCAGGAACCTCGTGAGAAGACCGGGCGGCGCATCGGCGAGAACGGGCTGGTTGCCAAATCGAGAGTCCCATCATTTGTGGTCGTCAAAGCAAGGCCGACCAGACTTCCCGGCACACCAACTACGATCAATGTAGGCCATTCGCCACTCGCGCACTCGCCGAGCCGGGTCCGACCTCTGTCGGCGTTCTGCCGGGAGACTGGCCGCACCGGTGCCTCGGTATGCCCGGATCGACGGCACATCACCGCGATCGGAGCGCCCTGATGAAGACTGCGCCGTCGGCCAGGTTCGCACACCTCCCCCGCCGCACCCGCGCCGCGTTGTTCGTCGCTGCGGGGTGCGTGACGCTGCTCATCGTCGGCCCCCGCGCTGTCGACGCCTACGTCGATTGGTTGTGGTTCGGAGAAGTCGGCTACCGATCGGTCTGGGTGACGGTGTTGCTCACCCGGCTGGGGATTTTCATCGCCGCCGCGACATTGGTCGGGGGTGCGGTGATGGCCGCTGCCCTGCTGGCCTACCGCACCCGCCCGGTGTTCGTGCCGGCTGAGATCAGGTCAGAACCGCTCGATCCGTACCGCGCGGCCGCGATGGCGAGGCCCCGGCTGACCGCGTTCGGCATCGCGGCCATTGCGGGTCTGCTCTGCGGACTGATCGCCCAGCTGCGCTGGACGACGGTGCAACTGTTCCTCCACGGCGGCGCGTTCGGCATCGCAGACCCCGAGTTCGGCCACGACATCAGCTTCTACGTGTTCGATCTGCCGTTCTACCGCATAGTGCTGAACTGGTTACTCGTGGCCTGCGTGATGGCGCTGCTGGCCAACCTGGCCGCGAACTATCTGTTCGGAGGGCTGCGCATCGGCGCCGGCAAGGGCACGCTGACCCAGCCGGCACGCGTGCAGATCGCGGTCCTCGCGGGCACGGCGATCATGCTCAAAGCGGTGGCCTACTGGTTCGACCGTTACGAACTGCTCTCCGCGGACCGCAAAGAGCCCACGTTCACCGGCGCCGGCTACACCGACATCCACGCGGCGCTGCCGGCCAAACTCGTGCTGTTGGCGATCGCCGTGCTGTGTGCCGTGTCGTTCTTCGCCGCGGTCTTCCTTCGCGACATGCGGATTCCGGCGATGGCCACCGCGCTCCTGGTGCTGTCGTCGCTGTTGGTGGGCGGCGCCTGGCCGATGTTGATGGAGCAGTTCTCCGTGCGGCCCAACGCCGCCGATCTCGAAGCGCCCTACATCGACCGCAACATCGATGCCACCCGCGCGGCCTTCCGACTCGGCCGCGACCACGTCGAATACCGCGACTACCCCGGTATCGGCACCACCTCTCCCGTCGACGTGCCGGCGGACCGGACCACCATCGCCCAGGTGCGCCTGCTGGACCCCAACATCCTGTCGCGGACTTTCACCCAGCAACAGCAGCTGAAGAATTTCTACAGCTTCCCGGAGGCCCTGGACATCGACCGTTACCGCATCGACGGTCGGGTGCAGGACTACATCGTGGGTGTGCGTGAACTGTCCCCGGATTCGCTGACCGGCAACCAGACCGACTGGATCAATCGCCACACCGTCTACACGCACGGCAACGGGTTCGTCGCCGCGCCCGCGAACCGGGTCAATGCCGCGGTGCGTGAAGCCGCCGAGGCCTCGGAGAGCAACAGCGGCTACCCGATCTACGCCGTCAGCGACATCGCCACGCAGGCGTCAGGCCACCAGGTCATCCCCGTCGAGCAGCCGCGCATCTACTTCGGTGAGGTGATCGCCCGAGCCGATCCCGATTATGCGATCGTCGGCGGCGCCCCGGGGGCGCAGCCTCGCGAGTACGACACCGACACCTCGACCTACACCTACACCGGAGCCGGCGGCGTTCCCATCGGAAACTGGTTCAACCGCAGCGTTTTCGCCGCCAAATTGACCGAGCGCAACATCCTGTTCTCGCGGGCGATCGGCGCGGAGTCGAAGTTGATCCTTCACCGGGATCCCAAGAAGAGGGTCGAGCGGGTGGCGCCGTGGCTGACCACTGACGCCAACACCTACCCCGCGGTCGTCGATGGACGCATCGTATGGGTCGTCGACGCCTACACCACGCTGGACCGGTATCCGTACGCCGCCCGCGCCTTGCTGGAACAGCCGGCGCTCACCCCGAGCGGGTCATTCCGGCAGGGCAGTGCGGTGGGGTACGCCCGCAACTCGGTCAAGGCGACCGTCGATGCGTATGACGGAACCGTCACGCTCTATCAATTCGACACCGACGACCCGGTCCTGGCGGCGTGGATGCGCGCACTGCCAGGCACCGTCACGAGCGCAGACGACATTCCCGACCAGCTGCGGGCGCACTTCCGCTATCCGGAGGACCTGTTCCGCGTGCAGCGCGAACTGCTGTCGAAGTACCACGTGGACGAGCCCCGAGAATTCTTCACCACCAACGCTTTCTGGTCGGTCCCGAGCGATCCCACCAATGAGGCCACCTCGGCGCAACCACCGTTCTATGTGCTCATCGGCGACGAGGAGACCGCAGAGCCGTCGTTCCGGCTGGCCACGGCGATGGTGGGCTACAGCCGGGAATTCCTGTCGGCCTACATTTCCGCCGGCTCCGACCCGCACGATTACGGGAAGCTCTCGGTACTGCAGCTACCGACCGACACCCTCACCCAGGGCCCGCAACAGATCCAGAACTCGATGATCTCCGACACCCGGGTGGCTTCCGAACGAACCCTGCTGGAGCGGTCGAACCAGATCCACTACGGCAACCTGCTCACCCTGCCGATCGCCGACGGCGGCGTGCTGTACGTCGAACCGCTCTACACCGAACGCATCTCGACGAATCCGAACAGTTCGACCTTCCCACAGCTGTCGCGGGTGCTGGCGAGTTTCCGCGAACCCGGAGGCGGCGGCGTGCGGGTGGGGTACGCCCCGACCCTGTCTGAGGCGCTGGACCAGATCTTCGGCTCGGGTACGGGCCGTGTCGCCACCGCGCCGGGCGGAGATGCCGCCTCGGTCCCGCCTCCCTTTGCCCAGCCGCCTTCGGCCCCGGGACCGACCGATCCGCTCCCAGCACCCGAAACCGCGCCGGACGCGCAACGCGCGGTTCCGCTTCCCCCGGGCTCCGACGGTCCGATTTCGGCGACAGAGCTTCGCGAAGCGCTCGATCAGATGCGTGAGGCCCTCGACCGGATGGAACAAGCCGTCGATGCTCTGGAGCCTGCGCAGCCCTGAACCTGTCTCACCTGCGCAGCACGGCGACGCACTCGACATGGTGGGTCAGCGGGAACGAGTCGAACACGCGCAGCTGCTCGACCGCATACCCGTGCTCCACGTAGAGACCTACATCGCGGGCGAACGACGCTGCCTCGCAACCGATATGGACGATGCGCGGCACCTCGGCACCGGCCAGCAAACCGATCACCTCGCGGCCGGCGCCGGTGCGGGGCGGATCCAGCACCGCGACGTCGGCGCGCCGGCGCTGCCCGCTCAGCGCGCGGCGCACCGAATCCGTCAGCACGGTCACGTTGCCCAGGTCCGCCAGCGCCGCGCGTGCCGACCGCGACGCGCCCCTGGAGGTGTCCACGGTCAGCACCGAGCCGGTGTCGCCGACCTCGCCGGCCAGCGCCGCGGCGAAAACGCCTGCGCCGCCGTATAAGTCCCAGGCGGTCATGCCCGGTTCGAGCGCAGCCCACTGCGCTACCAGCCCGCTGTAGAGCGCGGGTGCTTCCCGGTGCGCCTGCCAGAACGCGGTGACCGGCACCCGCCAGGACCGCCCATGTACCCGCTGCACCGCCTCATAGTCGCCTTCCACGACGGTGGTGCGGCGGCCGCGCCCGGCATGCGCGACGTGCCGGTTACCGTCGTCGTCGATGACGACGTGGACGGCGGCCCCGGCCGGCCAGCGGGTGTCTGCCAGCCCGTCGAGCATGCCTGGGGGCAGCTGTGCGCAGTCGAGCCGATGCACCAGCTCGGCGCTGTGATAGCGGTGGAAACCGACGCGGCCGTCGGGCGAGGTATCGAGGCGTACCCGGGTCCGCCATCCGGTCACGGCACCGTCGCCGACCGGCTCGGCGGAGGCCTCCGACTCGTCTAGCCAGCGGTGATTGCCAAGCCGGACAAGTTGATTGGCGACTACAGCGCCCTTGATCCGGCGCGCCGCGGCGGGGTCGGCGAACGCGAGATCGCAGCAGCCGGAACCACCTGCGCCCGCGATCGGGCAGAGGGTGTCGACGCGGTCCGGCGACGGTTCGAGCACCTCGACCGTCTCGGCGTTCCAGTACGACCCGCGCTCGTCGACGAGCCGGGCGCGGACCGTCTCCCCCGGCAGCGCGTAGCGCACAAACACCACCCGACCGTCGTGGCGCGCGACACAGCTGCCGCCGTTGGCTGCCGCGGTGGTGGTCAGCACCAGGTCGTCACTCAATCCAGGAACCCCTTGCGTGCGTCTCCGGGTGCGGACTGCGGCGCCAGCTTCTTCAATCGCTCCGACGAACTCAGCTGCCAGGGCACCGACGTCACCATCACGTTGGGTTCGAACAGCAGGCGGCCTTTCAGCCGCAGCGCACTCTGGTTGTGCAGCACCTGTTCCCACCAGTGGCCGACGACATACTCGGGGATGAACACGGTGACCACCGTGCGGGGCGAGTCCTTGCTCACCCTCTTGACGTAGTCGAGCACGGGGCGGGTGATCTCCCGGTACGGCGAGGCGATCACCTTCAGCGGCACGCTGATGTCGCTGTGCTCCCACTTGTGCACCAGCTGGCGGGTCTCGGCATCGTCGACGCTGACGGTGACCGCTTCCAGCACGTCGGGTCTGGTGGCCCGGGCATACGCAAGCGCGCGCAGCGTGGGCATGTGGAGGTTGGAGACCAGCACGATCGCGTGGTTACGGCTGGGCAGCACGATGTCCTCGGTCTCGGCGGCCTGGGCGTCCAGCTCCTGGCTGACCGCCGCGTAGTGCCGGTGGATCAGCTTCATGATCCCGAACAATGCGGCCATCGCCAGTATCGCGATCCACGCCCCGACGAGGAATTTGGTCACCACGACGATGACCAGCACGGTTCCGGTGCAGACCAGCCCCACGGTGTTGATCACCCGCGCCCGCATCATCCGTCGGCGCGCAGCCGGATCGGTCTCGTTGCGCAACAGCCGGGTCCAGTGCCGGACCATCCCGACCTGGCTGAGGGTGAACGACACGAACACCCCGACGATGTAGAGCTGGATCAGCGCGGTGACCTGGGCCTGGAACGCCACCACGAAGGCGATCGCGCCGAACGCCAGGAACAGGATCCCGTTGGAAAACGCCAGCCGGTCACCGCGGGTGTGCAGCTGACGCGGCAGGAAGCGGTCCTGAGCCAAAATCGATCCCAGCACCGGGAAGCCGTTGAACGCGGTGTTGGCGGCCAGCACCAGGATCAGTGCGGTGACGCCGGCGATCAGGTAGAGCCCCAGCGGGAAGCCATGGAACACCGCCTCGGCCAGCTGCGCGATCAGTGTTTTCTGGTGATAGTCGGGCGGCGCGCCGACGAGTTGTTCATGGGGACGTTCGGCGATCTTCACGCCGGTTGCCTTGGCCAGCATGATGATACCCATGAACAGTGTGATCGCGATCACGCCGAGCAGCAGCAGCGTGGTTGCGGCGTTGCGCGACTTCGGTTTACGGAACGCGGGCACACCGTTGCTGATGGCCTCGACACCGGTCAGCGCCGCGCTGCCGGACGAGAACGCACGGGCCACAAGGAACACCAGCGCGAAGCCGACGACGTCGCCGTGCTCGGAATGCATCTCGAAGTCGGCCGACTCCGCCCGCAGCGGGATGTCCAGCGCGTAGATCTGGACGAAGCCCCACACCAGCATCAGGTACATGCCGATCATGAACGCGTAGGTGGGAATCGCGAACGCGGTGCCGGACTCGCGGATACCCCGCATGTTCAGTGACGCGAGCAGCAGGATCGCGATGACGGCGAACAGCACCTTGTGGTCGTTGACGAACGGTATCGCGGACCCGATGTTCGACATCGCCGAGGACATCGACACCGCGACGGTCAACACGTAGTCGACCAACAGCGCGCTGGCCACCGTCAGCCCGGCGGTGGGGCCGAGATTGGTGGTCACCACCTCGTAGTCGCCGCCGCCGGACGGGTAGGCGTGCACGTTCTGCCGGTAACTGGCGATCACGACCAGCATCACCGCGGCCACGGCCAGCCCGATCCACGGCGCCATCGAGTAGGCGGCCAGGCCGGCCACCGACAGCACCAGGAAGATCTCCTCGGGCGCGTACGCCGTCGAGGACAGCGCGTCGGAGGCGAAGACCGGCAACGCTATCCGCTTGGGTAGCAGGGTGTGCGACAGCTTGTCACTGCGGAACGGCCGGCCCAGCACCAATCGCCGGGCGACGGTCGAAAGCTTGGACACGAGTGCCAAGAGTAAGCCCGACGGCCCGCAACCGTCGGAAAGCGGTAGCGTTCCGCGTGCATGGGTTTTGCAGCGACCTCGGCCGGGAAAGGACCGTCAGGTGCGTGTAGTGGTGATGGGGTGTGGCCGTGTCGGCGCATCGCTGTCGGACAGCCTGGCCAGGATCGGCCACGACGTCGCGGTGATCGACCGCGACGCCACCGCATTCCACCGGCTCTCCGCGGAGTTCCCGGGTGAGCGGGTGCTCGGCATGGGTTTCGATCGCGATGTGCTGATCCGGGCAGGTATCGAGGGCGCCTCTGCGTTCGCCGCGGTGTCTTCGGGCGACAACTCGAACATCATCTCCGCGCGGGTGGCGCGCGAGACGTTCGGCGTGCAACGGGTGGTGGCGCGCATCTACGACGCCAAGCGCGCGGCCGTCTACGAGCGGCTCGGCATCCCCACCGTGGCGACCGTGCCGTGGACCACCGATCGGCTGCTCAACGTGCTGACGCGGGAGACCGAGACCACCAAGTGGCGCGACCCTACCGGCAACGTCGGGGTCACCGAGCTGGCGCTGCACGAGGACTGGGTGGGCCGCCGCCTCACTGAGCTGGAGTCCGCGACGTCGGGCCGGGTGGCGTTCTTGATCCGCTTCGGCGCCGGGCTGCTGCCCGACGCGAAGACCGTCATCCAAGCCGGAGACCAGGTTTACATGGCCGCGGTGTCGGGGCACATCGCCGAGGCGCTGGCGATCGCCGCGTTGCCGCCCAGCGAGGACCCGGAGGGCTGATGCGGACGCGAGGAGCAGTGTGATGACGCGGACGCGAGGAGCAGGGTGATGAAGGTCGCGATCGCCGGGGCAGGCGCGGTGGGCCGGTCCATCGCGCGCGAGCTCGTCGAGTCCCACCAGGTCACGCTGCTGGAGCGCAATCCCGATCACATCGACGTCGAAACCGTTCCGGCCGCGGTCTGGCGCCTGGGCGACGCGTGCGAGCTGAGCCTGCTCGAATCAGTCAAACTGGAGGAGTTCGACGTCGTCATCGCCGCCACGGGTGACGACAAAGCCAACGTTGTGGTCAGCCTGCTGGCCAAGACGGAGTTCGCGGTTCCGCGTGTGGTGGCCCGGGTGAACGACCCGCGCAACGAGTGGCTCTTCGATGAGTCCTGGGGCGTCGACGTCGCGGTCTCCACGCCGCGCATGCTGGCGTCGCTCGTCGAGGAGGCGGTGTCGGTCGGCGACCTGGTGCGGTTGATGGAGTTCCGTAAGGGCCAGGCCAACCTGGTCGAGATCACGCTGCCCGACGACACGCCGTGGGGCGGTAAGCCGGTCAAACGTCTTGACCTGCCCAGGGACGTGACGTTGGTGACGATCCTGCGGGGTCCCCGGGTGATCGTCCCGGAGCGCGACGAGCCGCTCGAAGGCGGTGACGAGCTGTTGTTCGTCGCGGTCACCGAAGCCGAAGACCAGCTGCGTGAGTTGCTGCTCAATCCGCAGCAGCGGTGAGTTCTGTCAGTTCGGCTCGTGGGCCGCGTCGTCGCGGGGTTCGGGGGTGGCCGGCTCGTGCAAGCCGCGTTCCCGTAAGGCTCGCTGAGCGCCCCGTATCGCGATGTAGGTGACCACCGCGGCGACCGCCGTCAGCGGCCATCCCATCGCGATCCGCGCGACGCCGAGCCAGCCCGTCTGATCGGCGTCGTAGAGATGCTGCTGAACCACGAACCGCGAGGTGAACACCGCCGCCCATACCAGTGTGGCGACGTCGAACGCACGCACCGCCCGGCGCTCCTCGCGCCAGCGCCGGTCGCCGGTGTGCACCCAGCCCCAGATGTAGCCGACGACCGGGCGACGGATCACCACCGACGCCGTGAACACCACGGCCCAGAACAGCGACGTCCAGATGCCGAGCAGGAAGTACCCCTTCGACGCACCGACGAGATAGGCGATCAGCGCGCTGATCCCGACGGCGAAGAACCCGGAGATCGCCGGCTGGGCGGTCTCCCGGCGGACCAACCGCCAGATCAGGATCACGGTGGCCACCCCAAGCGCGGCAGCGATTGCGGGCATCAGCCCGAAAAGGGAAGACACCGGGACGAACACCACGACGGGCAGCGAGGAGTAGATCAGGCCGCTGACGCCGCCCATCTGTTCCAGGACGGCGGCGCCGCGTGCCGGAGGGGTCTGGTGCGTACCCGGATCGGTGCCCGGGTCGCTCACTTCTGGATCTCGTAGTGGGGGTTGTAGATCGCCTTGGATCCGTTGTCCAACTTGCCGACTCGGCCGTGCACCTTGAGGGTGCGGCCCGACTCGATACCCGGGATGCGACGCTGCCCCAACCAGACCAGCATCACCGAGTCAGTACCGTCGAACAGTTCCGCCTTCACCCCGCCGGCGCAGCTCTTGCCGTTGCACTCAACGCTGCGCAAGGTGCCGATCATCGTGACTTCCTGACCGCGCTGACAGTCGATCGCCTTCTGGGCGCCCGTACCGGCGGCTTCGTCGTTGAGTTCTTCGACGTCGAGTTGTTCAGGATCTTCGGTCAACCGGCGGGTGAGCCGGCGAAGATATCCCTCGGCCGTGGCCATGGCCTCTCCTGACCTTCTGCCAATCCAAATGGATGCTGTTAAACCAACGCCACGGTAGACCTCTTGGTTCCCAGATGCTAACTACAGCGCGAGTGGTGTTGGGGTCGCGTCGATGTGAGTTCCACGACAGGGCACGATCAAAACATGACGGTCACTCTGCGCGGCGTCACCGCGGTCCTGCTCCCCGGAACAGGGTCCGACGACGATTTCGTCTACCGGGCGTTCTCCCCCGCGCTGCACGACGCCGGTGCGGTGGTGGTGACCCCGCCCCCGCAGCCCGAGCGTCTCGTCGACGGCTACCGCGACGGGCTGCGCGATGCCGCCCGGTCCGGACCGATCGTGGTGGGCGGTGTGTCGATCGGCGCGGCGGTGGCCCTGGAATGGGCGCTGGCCCACCCGCAGGACGTAGTGGCAGTGCTGGCCGCCCTGCCCGCCTGGACCGGGGACCCCGACGCGGCGCCGGCAGCGATGGCCGCTCGCTACTCGGCCGAGACGCTGCGCCGCGACGGGCTGGCGGCGGCCACCGCGCAGATGCAGTCGAGCAGCCCGGGATGGCTGGCCCGGGAACTGACCCGATCGTGGCTCGGACAGTGGCCGGCGCTGCCGGACGCGATGGAGGAGGCCGCTCGGTATGTGGCGCCGACCAGTATCGAGCTGGAGTACCTGGGCGTCCCGCTCGGCGTGGTGTCGGCCGCCGACGACCCGGTGCACCCGCTGGAGGTCGGCGTCGAGTGGGCGACCGCCGCGCCGTGCGCGGCGCTGCGCACCGTCACCCTCGACGCGATCGGCGCCGATCCTGCTGTACTCGGCGCCGAGTGTGTGGCGGCGCTGCGGGACGCCACCGCGTGATCATCCGCCGGTGATGGTCCGCAGCTGTTGCATCGCCGAACCCTGCGTGGAGCGGCGTGCATTGGGCTGCGGCGGCTCCTGCTGTTGCGGCGTGGCCGGGGGCTGAGGCGGCTGCGGCGCGCCGCCCTGCTGCTGGGCCATCGCCTGCTGGGCCTGCTGCGCCGCCTGCTGCTGCGCGGCAGCCAGCTGCGCGGCCATCGGCTCCGGCAGCTGCACCGGAAGCGGGGTGCGCACCGGCAGCGGCGTGTCACCACGGCGAACCACCGTGTCGGCCAGAGCGTTTCGGGCTTCCTCAGCCAGCTCGCTCACCCGCTCGTAGGGTCCGTTGACCACACAGCGGACCATCCAGCGGTACCCGTCCACGCCGATGAAGCGCACGACGGCCGCGCCCTCTCCGGCCGAGCCGACAACCTCACGGCCCCACGGGCCGTCTTCGATGCTGACCCGCGGAGCGTCTTTGCGCAGCGACTCCGCCAGCTCCGAGGCCACTTCCCGCCACAAGCCGGCGGACTTGGGCGCCGCGTACGCCGCAATCGTGAAACGGCCGTTGGGAGTCACGACCCAGATGGCGCTCGGCGCCCCGGCCTCGTTGAGTTCCACCTGCACCTGGCCGTTCTGGGGCATCGGGATCAGCACCGAGCCCAGGTCCAGCCGTGCCTGCACGGCGACCGACGGATCGTCGAAGTCGTCGATGTCGAAGGGGCCTTCCAGCTCCTCGTCGTCGGTGTCCACCGACGTCACCTCCTCGGGTGTTTCAGCGCTGTCACTGTGGTGTCTTCCCACTTTGGTGTCCTCTCCCCTACAGACTGGCATGCCCGCCCGACGAGCCGTGACCTCCGTCACCGCGCGTCGTGTCGGCCAATCCGGCCTCATCGAAAGACGTCACCTCGATCAGGTCGGGCAACTCGACCCGCTGCACCAGCAGCTGGGCGATCCGGTCACCGCGGCGGATCACGATCGGAACCGCGGGATCGAGGTTGATCAGCGATACCTTGATCTCCCCCCGGTACCCGGCGTCGATCGTGCCGGGGCTGTTGACGATCGAAAGCCCAACGCGGGCAGCAAGTCCCGAGCGCGGGTGGATGAGTCCGACCATGCCGTGCGGAATGGCCACCGCCACCCCGGTCGGCACCAACGCCCGCTGGTGCGGTGCGAGTTCGACGTCCTGAGCACTGTAGAGATCGACTCCCGCGTCGCCGTCGTGCGCCCGGCTGGGCAGCGGGAGGTCGCGGTCGAGTCGCACTACCGCCAGAGAGGAGGACACGACGTCAGAGATTACTCTTGGCCACGTGTCAGACACGCGTGCCACTGCCCGAACCGTTCGCTATCGCGAGCGGCTGCGGGTCCCGCTGTGGTGGTGGGTGCCCGGGCTCGGGGTCGCCGCCCTGATCGCGCTCGAGGTGGATCAGGGCGTCAGCGCGTTGCCGAGCTGGCTGCCCTACGCGGTCCTGTTGCCCGTGGCCGCCGTCGTGCTGCTGATGCTCAGCAGGACCGAACTCAAGGTGGTGAGCAGCGGCGCTGAAACCGAGCTGTGGGTGGGCAACGCACATCTACCGGCCTCGGTCATCTCGCGCACGGCGGAGGTCCCACGCTCGGCCAAGTCGGCGGCGTTGGGACGCCAGCTCGATCCCGCTGCGTACGTCGTGCACCGAGCCTGGGTCGGCCCGATGGTGCTGCTGGTACTGGAGGATCCGGATGATCCCACCCCGTACTGGCTGGTCAGCGCCAAGCATCCGGACAAGCTCCTCGCCGCCCTGCGCGCCTGAGAACAGGCGCGTAGCTCACGCGTCAGGCAGCGCAGTCGGTGCAGATCATCTGGCCGTTCTTCTCAGTGGCCAGGCGGCTGCGGTGATGCACCAGGAAGCAGCTTGAGCAGGTGAACTCGTCGGCCTGTTTCGGGATCACCCGGACCGACAACTCCTCGCCGGACAGATCGGCACCCGGGAGTTCGAAGTTCTCCGCGGATTCCGACTCGTCGACGTCGACGACAGCCGACTGAGCTTCGTTGCGCCGCGCCTTCAGTTCCTCCAGTGAATCCTCGGAAACGTCGTCGGTCTCAGTGCGCCTTGGGGCGTCGTAATCGGTGGCCATAACGTGTCCCCTCCGTGAAGCTCGTTGCAGCGTTGCTTTGTACCAGCGTCGAACGCATCCGCCAAATAATTCGTGCCCGGATTGACACCGGTTCTCATGTGATTTATGTCACACTCCCGGCCGGGTCGTCGTCGCCGCCGGTCGGAGCCCTGCCGGTGGTGGCTCTAGAGTGCTGGACGTGGTCGCGCAAATCACCGAGGGCACGGCGTTCGACAAACACGGGCGCCCCTTCCGCCGTCGCAACATCGTGCCCGGGATCGTGCTGTTCGCGTGCCTGGCGGTCGCCTCGACACTGGTCTGGGTGATCGCGCTGTCGCGGCCGCCGGAGGTGCCGCAGGCCGCGGTGTGCAATCCTCCCCCGCCCCCGGCCGAGCCGGGCGCCCCGGCACCGAACCTCGGCGAACAGGTGTCCCGCTCGACGATGCTCGACGTGACACCGGCCAAGCTGGCCGATGCCAGGGTTCGGGTGCTCAACGCCAGCGGACAGGGCGGGCAGGCCGGTGAGATCGCAGGAGAACTGCGTGATCTGGGCTTCACCGAACCCGAGGCCGCCAACGATCCGCTGTACACGACCGCGCGACTGCAATGCCAGGGTCAGATCCGGTTCGGGCCGGCGGGCCGCGCCGCCGCAGCGGCAGTGTGGCTGGTAGCGCCCTGCACCGAACTGTTCCAGGACGGCCGCACCGACGACACGGTCGATCTGGCGATCGGCACCGACTTCGCCGAGCTGACCCACAGCGACGACATCGACGCCGTGCTGGCGAGCCTGCTTCCCGACGCCACCGCACCCGCCGACCCCGAGCTGCTCACCAAGGCCCACACCGGGACCTGCTGACACTCAGCGCGCGATCGCCCCGCAGCGGATCAGAGCCTCGTCGAAGGAGGCGCTGATGCCGGGCGCAGCGGCCACCATCAGCCCCGGCTCCGCCACCGACGCGGGTGCACGCACGTGCGCGCCCGCCTCTGCGGCGATCAGCGCTGCGGCCGCCCAGTCCCACAGATGCACGCCGTCTTCGAAGTAGGCGTCGAGTCGCCCCTCGGCGACCATGCACAGATCGAGTGCGCACGAACCCTGCCGTCTGAGGTCACGGACGTCGGGGAGCAGCCGGGCCACGATCTCGCCCTGTCGGCGACGGTGCTCGCGGTCGTAGGAGAACCCGGTGCCCACCAGCGCCATCGACAGATCTGTGGCGTCGGTGCACCGCAATTCGGTGACGACTCCGCCGCGGCGCACCGTGGCGCCGTGCCCGAGCGCCGCCGAGTACACCGCCGCGCCCGCGACGTCGGCCACGGCACCGGCCACCGACGCGCCGTCGCGCCGCACACCGACCGAGACCGCATAGGCGGGTAACCCGTACAGGAAGTTGACAGTGCCGTCGATCGGGTCGAGCACCCAGGTCAGCCGTCCGCCGGCGGCGTCGACCGCTCCGCCTTCCTCCTCGCCGATAATCGCGTCGCCGGGCCGCAACACCGCCAGCCGCTCGCGCAGCAATCGTTCGGTCTCGGTGTCGACCACGGTGACCGGATCGGTCGGGGTGCTCTTCACGCGCACTGCGGGCGGGGTGTCCTCGGTCACCGTGCCGGGTCCGAACACCTCGGGCCGACGCCTCCGGACGAACTCGGCGGCTTCGGACGCCAGCTGCTCTGCCACCGCACGCAGACCTGTGGGCTCGCTGTCGGAATTCACATGTCCATCGCAGCACACCCGCGGGATGCGCGACTGGCCCCCATCGCAATTGGCGAGCCGATAGGGTGTCAAACGCGCCCCGGCGACCCCCGCCGCGCCGAGAGCACCGGTGCCATCACCTGCGCAGAGGAGCCTGCATGACAGCCGACGCGTCACCCCCGCCGTCTGACACCCCCGCCCCGGGCTTGAGTTCACCGCGGCGCGGATTCGGCATCGACGTCGGCGGAAGCGGCGTCAAAGGCGGCATCGTCGACCTGGACACCGGCCGGCTCATCGGGGACCGGTTCAAGCTGCCCACCCCCCAGCCGGCCACGCCGGACGCGGTGGCCAAGACCATCGCCGAGGTCGTCGCCCACTTCGGCTGGGACGGCCCGCTGGGGGTGACTTACCCCGGCGTCGTCACCGACGGCATCGTGCGCACCGCCGCCAACGTCGACAAGGGCTGGATCGGACTCAACGCCAGGGAGGTCATCGGAGGGGCGCTGAACGGCCAGCCGGTGACGGTGCTCAACGACGCCGACGCCGCCGGCCTGGCCGAGGAGAAATTCGGTGCCGGCCGGGACAACACGGGGGTCATCGTGTTGCTGACCTTCGGCACCGGGATCGGCTCGGCGGTGATCCACAACGGGGTGCTGCTGCCCAACACCGAGTTCGGCCATCTGGAGGTCGGCGGCAAGGAAGCCGAACACCGAGCGGCCAGCTCCGTCAAGGAACGCAAGGACTGGAGCTACGAGCGCTGGACCAAAGAGGTCACCAAGGTGCTCGTGGCCATCGAGAACGCCATCTGGCCGGACCTGTTCATCGTCGGCGGCGGCATCAGCCGCAAGGCCGACAAGTGGGTGCCGCTGCTGGAGAACCGCACCCCCGTGGTGCCCGCCGCGCTGCAGAACACCGCGGGGATCGTCGGCGCGGCGATGGCCGCGGACTTCGACGTCACCGCCACCGGTAAGTAGCCGGCGCCCGCGGCGAGGGCGGCAGGCACCGGACGCGCGCGTGCGTCAAATTTGCCGCTGGGCACAGCGCCAATCCACACTGTCGTTACAATGGTCAACGGCGGCCGCCTACTGAACAGCAGCGGAGTATCCCACCTTGAGATGACGCTGTGAGATCGACGCCGACATTCCCCATAGCCGACACAATCGGTGGCGCATGTGTGCCCGCCGACGACCCGCACGACCGAAAGGGTGTACGTGGCAGCGACCAAGGCAAGCCCGGCAACCGACGAGCCGGTGAAGCGCACCGCCGCCAAGGCCCCCGCGAAGAAGGCGCCCGCCAAGAAGGCTGCCAAGAGCGCGCAGGCGAAGGCCACCAAACGCGCCGCGAAACCCGGTGACGCCCCGGCGACCCGAGGCCGCGCCAAGAAGGCCACGTCGGCCGAGGCCGATGACGATCTCGCCGCAGAAGACGTCGACGGCGCCGAAGATCTCGACGCCGAGCCGGGCGAGGATCTGGACGTCGAGGACACCGACATCGAGCTTGACGACATCGACGTCGATGACGACGCCTCCGGCGACGACGACGCCGACGACGCGGAGTCCGACGACGAAGCCGCCGATGCCGCCCCGAAGGCGGCCGGCAAGGCGGCCAAAGACGGCGACGACGACGCCATCGCCGAGCCGTCCGAGAAGGACAAGGCTTCCGGCGACTTCGTCTGGGACGAAGAGGAATCCGAGGCCCTGCGCCAGGCCCGCAAGGATGCCGAGCTCACCGCCTCCGCCGACTCGGTGCGCGCCTACCTCAAGCAGATCGGCAAGGTCGCGCTGCTCAACGCCGAGGAGGAGGTCGAGCTTGCCAAGCGCATCGAGGCCGGCCTGTACGCCACCCAGCTGATGAACGAGCTCGCCGAAAAGGGCGAGAAACTGCCAGCCGCACAGCGCCGCGACATGATGTGGATCTGCCGCGACGGGGACCGCGCAAAGAATCATCTGCTGGAGGCGAACCTGCGGCTGGTGGTGTCGCTGGCCAAGCGTTACACCGGCCGCGGCATGGCGTTCCTGGACCTCATCCAGGAAGGAAACCTCGGCCTGATCCGCGCCGTCGAGAAATTCGACTACACCAAGGGCTACAAGTTCTCGACCTACGCCACCTGGTGGATCCGTCAGGCCATCACCCGAGCCATGGCCGACCAGGCCCGCACCATCCGCATCCCGGTGCACATGGTCGAGGTGATCAACAAGCTGGGTCGCATCCAGCGCGAGCTGCTGCAGGACCTGGGCCGCGAGCCCACGCCCGAAGAGCTGGCCAAGGAAATGGACATCACGCCGGAGAAGGTGCTGGAGATCCAGCAGTACGCGCGTGAGCCGATCTCGCTGGACCAGACCATCGGCGACGAGGGTGACAGCCAGCTCGGCGATTTCATCGAGGACAGCGAGGCCGTGGTGGCTGTGGACGCCGTGTCGTTCACGCTGCTGCAGGACCAGCTGCAGTCGGTGCTGGAGACGCTGTCCGAACGCGAGGCCGGCGTGGTGCGCCTGCGGTTCGGTCTCACCGACGGCCAGCCCCGCACCCTCGACGAGATCGGCCAGGTCTACGGAGTGACCCGCGAGCGGATCCGCCAGATCGAGTCCAAGACGATGTCGAAGCTCCGGCATCCCAGCCGCTCTCAGGTGCTCCGCGACTACCTGGACTGAGCCCCCGCAAGTCCTGCGCAAGAATTAATTAAGGGCCCTTTCCTAGCGTCGCCGGGGTGAGAGCACCGCAGACGATGCAGGACCCACAGGGTCAGAGCAGGGCTACGACAACCAACGCGGCGGTGGCCTCGTCGCCGCCCGCGGCGGTGGCCTCGTCGCCGCCCGCGGCGGTGGCCTCGTCGCCGCCCGCGGCGGTGGCCTCGTCGCCGCCCGCCATCGTTCTCGCCGCGGTCACCCGGCTACGCGGTGCGCTGGACCGGTTGCACAAGGCGATGGTGCCGCCCCACATCGCGCTCCTCGAGCTCGGCGTGGGGTCGTGGTTCACCGCGGCGCTGTACGCCGCGGTACGACTCGGTATCGCGGATCAACTGGCCGACGGCCCAGCCGACGCCGACGCTGTCGCCGCGAAGGCCGGAACCGATCCGCGGGCCACCTACCGGTTGATGCGCGCACTGGCGAGCCGGGGGGTGCTCAAGTCACGTCGCGATGGCACGTTCGCGCTGACCCGGATGGGGCGCACCCTCACGACCGACCATCCGGAGTCGATGGCCCCGATGGTCGCTTTCGTGGGCAGCCGCCAGCACTGGCAGCACTGGAGCGAGCTGAGCCATTCGGTGCAGACCGGCCGCACCGCGGTCGAAAAGCTGCGTGGCAGCATGATTTTCGACTACCTCGACACTGATCCCGAGTTCGCCCGACTGTTCAACGACGCCATGACCGGCGGATCCCGGGCCGTCACCGACAATGCGATTCCGGCCTACGATTTCCGGGACCGCAGTTTGATCGTCGACGTCGGCGGCGGTGAGGGCGGGTTCCTCGCGGCCATTCTGCGCCGGGCGCCGCAGGCCCGGGGCATCGTGTTCGACCGTCCGTCGGTGGTGGCCGGCGCCGGCGCGGTGCTGGGCCCGGCCGGTGTGCAGAACCGGTGCCGGGCACAGGGCGGCTCGTTCTTCGACGCCGTCCCAGACGGCGGCGACACCTACGTGCTGAAGGCGATCATCCACGACTGGGACGACCGGGAAGCGTTGTCCATCTTGCGCAACGTGCGCTCGGCCATCGCCGACGGCGGCCGAGTGCTGCTGTTTGAGATGGTGCTGCCCGATCGCACGGACGCCCATCTGGGTTTCCTGGTTGACCTGGAGATGCTCGTCAGCGCGGGAGGCCGCGAACGCACCGCGTCGGAATATTCAAAGCTGTTGGCGGAAGCGGGCTTCGGCATGATCCGCGTGATACCCACCGCCAGCCCGCTCTCGATCGTGGAGGCGGTCCCGATCTGAGGGTCTGACGGCGCAACGGGCGACGGGTGATGGCCGACTGGTGACGGTCAGTCGGTGGGTTCGCCGCCGCCGGCGCCACCGTGACCACCGGCACCGCCCTGGCCGCCCTTACTGCCCGCCGGGCCGGTGCCGATGCGACCGTCCGATCCGGCGGAACCTGAAGCCCCGTCGCCTGCCGTTCCCCCGGCGCCACCGTAGCCGCCCGTACCGGTCTTCCCCTCTGGGCCGTCGGCCCCGGACGAGCCCGCCTCGCTGCCTGAGCCGCCCTTGCCGCCGACACCTCCTGCTCCGCCGGCACCGCCGGCACCGCCGTCACCGCCACGGCCGCCGGCCCCACCGGCCCCGGGGCGGACCCGCCCGCT